>JACQJM010000158.1 GCA_016205045.1 Elusimicrobiota bacterium
ATCATTTTCATTATCTTTTAAACGCTAACCCCTAGCTACCAACCCCTAACCCCTGCTTCATTATCCATCCTTACGCTCCCAGTTATAAGGAATCTTAGGTGTGTGAGCCTCCAACCGGTACTCATCCGGGTCCTCATAACGGTAGGGATGGGTGGGCACATTGATCAAAAGACACTCTTGTTCGGAAATACACTTAAATCCATGATACACCAGGGGAGGAATCTGCACCAAAATGGCGTGATGAATCCCCATGCAAAACTCATTGACCGCCTTAAACGTTTTAGAACTCTTCCGGCCGTCGTAAAGAACCAACTTGATCATCCCCTGAACACAGACAAAGTTGTCGGTTTGCTCTTTATGGTTATGCAATGCATTAACCACCCCAGGATAAGCGGTGGTCATATACACCTGTCCAAAATGAGAAAACTCAGGCCAGTCGGCCTTCAACATCTCCATCAGTCTCCCCCGTTCATCCACGATAGGTTTTAGGAATCGAACTTTCACCCCCTCAATCAAAGGGTCCTTCGAGGAAGAGAATTGTACCGGGACAGGATCGATCTCGGTATTGCGAACTTCGGATTGTGAATTTCGGATTGTATCTCCCTGCCGGCCCGGAGACATGGATTTTCGGATTTTAGTTGCCATGGGCTATCTCCTATTTAAAAATTCAACTTAGAACCTAGAACTTAGAACTGTTTTTAAGGTATTTCTACTCGACTCGAGTCTCCCAGCATAAGCCTATAAGCCGAGGGGGTGGCCGGAGACTTGATCACTTCCACCCTCTGGCCGATCAAAGAGTCCGTAATGGAGTGTACGTTTTTGAGATGGGCGTGTTCTAAAACAATGGAGTGCTCAATCTCACTCTCCTCCACCGACACATCATGATAGATGGCCGTGTAAGGCCCAATATAAGAATTGTAGATTCTAGTATTTTTCCCAATGATCGCTGGGCCACGAACGGTGGAGTGCAGGATTTGCGCGCCTGCCTCTAACACGACCCTTCCCTCCAGCTTAGATTTGGAATCCACCTGACTGGCAGTGTCCGAGTGCGACTTAATTCCTTCCAAAATCAACCGATTGGCTTCCAAAAGGTCTTCCAATTTCCCAGTGTCCTTCCACCATCCCGTGACCCTCTTACAGATCACTTGGTACTTGTGATCCAATAACCACTGGATGGCATCGGTGATCTCCAGCTCTCCACGACCAGAAGGCTTGATTTCATCCACCGCTTTAAAAATATGGGAATCAAAAAGATAAACACCCACCAGGGCCAAATCGCTTTGGGGCATTTTGGGTTTTTCCACCAATCGAACCGCCCGATCCTCCCCATCCACTTCCACCACCCCGAACTGTTGGGGGTTAGGCACCTTGGAAACCAGGATCTGAGAATTAGGTTTCTTGTCCTTGAACTCCTGGACCAAATCCGCAAGCCCCTCCTTGAGCAGGTTATCTCCCAAGAACATCAAAAAAGATTCTTTGCCTATGAAATCCTTAGAGATTTTTACGGCATGGGCCAGGCCCAGAGGAGCCTCCTGAGGGATATAGGTGACGTTCAGACCAAAGGAAGACCCATCTTTCACGCTCTGCCGGATCTCTTGAATCGTATCTCCCACCACGATCCCCACCTCACGGATCCCTGCTTGGGCGATGGCCTCCAAGCCATAAAAAAGGATGGGCTTATTGGCCACAGGAATCAACTGCTTGGCTGAGGTGTGGGTGATGGGACGCAAACGCGTGCCTTTACCCCCAGATAAAACTAGCGCTTTCATGTTAGTTTCTGGTTCCTAGTTCCTGGTTTGGAAAAAGCTAGAAATCACGAACTATATTTAGGTTTGATTCTAGCATTTCTTATCGGAGGGGAAAATATGATGGGAAATCTAGAAAAATTAGAAAAGCTTTCCGCTTCTAATCCGGATCATCCGGCTCCAACCAAATAAAGTTGTCATTATTGTCCAACAAAATCTGAATGAGCCCTTTGATTCTTTCGATGTGCGCCTTGCTGGGAGCATCCCATTTATAAACCTTCAAAACATAGGTTGCTCTCTTCTTGATAGAAACAAGCTCTCTCTGCGAAATCGAGCCAGCATCGGAAACGGACCTGGCTGCCTTACCAAAGCCATACCGGGCAAGGCGGCTGAAATATTCATACTGAAGCTCTCTCCGCATGGGAGAAATGGTCCGCACTTTTTTCTTAGGTCCATTCACAAAAATCTCAGACCAAATAGATTGAGTCATTTCATTGAATACTTCTGTCAAGGAAAGCCTGTCGTGCCCCTCGCTCACCAAATGTTCCGTGGTCACCAACCTCGTCAAAACCTCCGGATCGAACAAATAATCCAGGACGACCTGCCTGAGCTTGAGAACATAGCCGGAATGAGGCTTATAAATAGTCTCGGGTTCGGGATCCTGTAGCGTCGTTATCCGCTGGGCACTCAATTTTTCAAGCAGATCAGGAGACAAACGGAAAGGATCATCCGAAAAAACTAATTCCTTTAAGAATTTCATCGCCTCCCTCTGTTTCGCCGCAGGGATGGACTCCAGAGGGGGACGCCCTCCTGGATCCCCGGCCTTGTGGCGCGATATATACATTCCACCGATATATTTCCTGGCCAAGAGAAGAGCTCTAAGATACTCCTTTATTCCGAACAAATACTTTCGTCTGAATGTTTGAAAATCCGTTCCCTGGGGAAGTTCTTTTTTCTCCATCCACCTCCACAGGTCTCTCACCAAAGCGACGCGCTTTCGGGCAAATTCCAGGCCATCTCTTCCTAAATAGAAATGGGTCGCATGAGGGTCCATCTCCATATCCCCGTCTCCCAGATAATCCAATCCCGGCTCTCCCACCTGGGAAGCCATTTTATCCAGCGTCTCTCTTTCCTGCTGGGGAGTCATTCCTTCAGTCGGAGCATACCCATAGGCGATGGCATGAAAATCATAGGGCCCCAGCTTGATCTGCCAGTAAGGTCCTTGTTTTTTCCCAGCAGGAGCCAAAATGCTGGAGCTATAATCCATCACAGAGGCGGAGGCCATTCCCTCTTTTTCATTCTCCACTTCCTCGACACTTCTCCATCCCCCCGCCTTGAAATTATGCCCCAACCCTAAGGTGTGGCCGGTCTCATGCATCACGATATTCAAAAGATACTCCTCAACAAATCTTTTCCTCTCCTGAGCGGAAAGTCCCTTCCCTTGGGAATCCAGGAGAGATAAAACAAACGCCGCTTCGTTGGCAGCCTCCTCGGCGTAGCCGCAGCCATGCCTACTCGATCGGGCATCCTGAAGCCCTTGGAAGGGGTTGTCATAATGATGCGTCATGTCGA
The DNA here is from genome assembly GCA_016205045.1 of Elusimicrobiota bacterium. Classification (GTDB taxonomy): domain Bacteria; phylum Elusimicrobiota; class Elusimicrobia; order JACQJN01; family JACQJN01; genus JACQJM01. The sequence goes on from JACQJM010000158.1 coordinate 3,318, forward strand.
ACATATTTCCCGCGACCATGACATGTTGGGCTGGAATCAAAATATCGGCCTTCAGAATTTCCCCCGTAAGAGTATGAGTATTAACGCCCCCCCAAGCATAAATTCTTTCATCCGAAATCACGTCCCACCGAATCACATTGTACCGGATATCTCCATAATTCATGCTTTTAGGCGCTAGACGCACTTCAATGGCATCCTGATAACCCAAAGCCTCAAAAGCCTGATTCCACGCCAGAACTCCCCGCGTCACGATTTCCCGATACTCTTGAGGAATCGAACGGTCCAGCCAGAACACAATCGGTTTTACCACGGGGGAAAGTCCGGCCCTCGGATCTCTTTTCTTAAGGGACCACCGCGCAATATTACGGACTAAACTATCATCCACCGGCTTCTCGTTATTGCCCAAGGCCTGATAAGAGGTTTCAAAAAATCCTATCCGGTCATCTGCTCTACGAGATCGAAAATCATCTATTGGTAGAGCGGCAAGAGTGTAATGCACCACCACTTCAATATTTCGGGCCTGGGGATCGGGGAGTAAATGGTTAGGCTGCTCCGTTTTGCCCGAGAATGTCAGTCTAATGTCCGTCTCTAGATTGGCGGGATATACTTTTACCTGACTGACCTTGCTTTGATCGCTGTTCAATTTATATTCGGCTTCAAATCCCCTCTCCAATAGGGACTGAAGATTAGGAATATCCACAGAAAAAAGTTTATCCAACTCCACCACCACCCTCCCTGAAGATTTATCCTCCCTCACAATCTTTCCATTAGAAAGGGTGGAGCTGGGAACAGAATCCTTAATGGCTTTCTCCATAGGACTTCCGGGAGGGGCTTGAAAATTGAGATTTTTTTCAACCAATCGAATCATATCCCCCACTCGTTCGAAGTAAACAATGGCTTGACCTGCATTTTCAAGGGGCCGAATCTCCTTTTCGGCTATTCCCTTGACTACATCCATCCTAAAAAATAAATCTCTGTTCAACTGACTTGGATCGAGCTCCAGATAGTACTTTTCACCTGAAAATCTTACCTTAAGAAAAGGTGTTTCACCGGAATTTGCTACAAGCCTCCCGAATTGAACATCATACCTGCTGAGGTGGACTCCTATGGCTAGGGTGGCAGTAACGATAGCACTTCCAATCCAGGTGGATATCAATGCAGAAGATATACCAACCGACATGCCTAGAAGGGTAGAACTGATTAGCACGCTGGCTGTATGAGCCTTGAGTCCTAGAGAGAAACGATCCTGCAGCTCTTTTCCCAACTGCCCTCCTGCCCAGGCACCCATCGTCATCCCGATCAGCGACAACCAGCCTGAAGTCGGAATGCCCGCAAGAAAATGGGGGGCGCCCGGCAACGCCAAAGCGATCGAGAGAACCGCGAGAGCTGCCGGAGAAAAACGTCGTACCGAACCTAAAAACGCTGCGGGGAAAGAAGACTTACCGGAAAATTTAAGAGCCGGGATAATTGGATCGACATCTAACAAGACCGGTGTTCCCGGGTCAGAAATTCGAGGAGATGCTTGTGGAGGAGACGCTTGTGTTGGGTTTAATGACCCCGGCGAGGAATCCGATCCCGGGACAACATCATCAACGACGGGGCCTCCCAAACTTGCTGCCGTCTCTGAAACGGACTGAGCCACCTGCTCCCCCCGCATCCGAGACAACTTTTCTCTCGCCATGTCCGAAGCGACCGCGACTCGTCCCCGCATCTTCTCATCCAGATAAAATCGGTCAAATTGAATTGCCTCCTCAAGATGACGCGAAACTCGCGATAATTCTTCTATACCGAGTTGATTTCTCTGAACTTTTCTCAATAGTCGTCCGATTCTGGCGTTGGTTCTTCTGGCCACATCTGCCACCGCGGCCCCAAATAGCTCCTCCTGTCTCTGTTTGGACTCTTTCCAAAAACTTTCTGGTTTTTTTTTCAATGTCTCTTCAAGATGCGTCAGAACAGGAGCGATTACTCGTTGCGCTTCCGGAGAAGAAAGATTCAATCGGGATAAGGGCACCACAAAGGAATGGATATTGATCCCCTTAATCTGTCTTCCGCCAAATCTGTCGGCATCCAAAATATTAAAAAAATTCTGCAGGGTCGGAACCCAAACAGTAAAATTAAAACTGGAACGACCCGGAATGGGAGAAATAGAAGCAGCAAAAAGCCTGGAAGCGATCTCCAGGCTGGGTGACACGAGAACTAAAGTAAGGGAAAGGGACGTGGCCAAAAACTTGCGAAACAAGTTGGCCCTCAGTGGCATAAAGGCTCCCAGGGGTGCATCGACCATAGTGTAATCGATCCGGGAAGAAAGGAGAGAGGGCCTAAGGTTCTAGGACCCCTGCGACATACGGCCTATTTCAGATTAGGCCTACTGGCCTAGGGAGGACAGTTCGAAGTTCTAAGTGCTAAGTTCCAGGTCCAGAACCTAACAAAAACCAAGAAAAAACATCCTTAATTCAGAGTTGATCAACGGTCTGTCACACTGTTTTTCCGCCAGGGGTACCACTCCTCCTCCCACTCTTTACGGATGATCCGGTCGCGAGCCTGTTGGGTGATGTGGAGATTGATGGAGAATGAAAACTCCTTTACATCGGGACGGCGAAAACGAACCGTCCA
>JACQJM010000177.1 GCA_016205045.1 Elusimicrobiota bacterium
ATTTTTTGATAAAATATCCAAATGGAACCTTTTATTCCTCGGGAGCTTTTCTTCACCAAGGGCGTGGGACGGCACCGTGAAAAATTGGCCAGCTTTGAAGAAGCTCTGCGAGACGCCAAAATAGCGCGCTTTAATTTGGTTACTGTCTCCAGTATTTTTCCTGCGGGGTGCAAAGTTGTCCCCATAGCCAAGGGCCTGACTAAAATGAAGAGCGGCCAGATTGTCTACTGCGTGATGAGCCGCTCCGAAACCAACGAAAACAGGCGCTTGATCGCCGCTTCTATTGGGTTGGCTATTCCCAAAGACAAATCCCAGCATGGTTACATTTCCGAACATCACAGCTTCGGCCAGACCGAAGAACAAGCCGACGAGTATGCCGAGGACCTGGCTGCCATGATGTTGGCCACCATTCAAGGGGTGGAGTTCGACAGCGAGACCACGTGGGATCAAAAAAAAGAAATTTGGAAGTTAAGTGGCAAGATTGTCAAAACTACCGCGATCTCTCAATCCGCCATCGGCGTAAACGGAGAGTGGACCACCGCGATTGCCGCAGTGGTTTTCGTCCAATGATGAGGTTACGCCATGAGCGCAAATAACCATAATAAGAAAAACGGACTTAAGATCCATCGAGGACATGGGTTTAAGCATCCCACGATTCCTTTTAAGCCCACCCCAGGACTTTCCACGGCTCAGGTTCTCGATCAGATGGCGGAGACTTCTTTTCAGGCCCGAAGCCTGGGCCAAGCCTTTCAAACATGGAAGCGCGCCATTGAGGACTCCACCACCATTTATCTAGGGCTGTCGGGGGCCATGGTTCCCGCGGGCATGAGGGAAGTCATCTTCCACATGATCAAGAACCGCTATGTGGACGTCATCGTCTCCACGGGGGCCAACCTGTTTCACGACATCCATGAATCCCTGGGAGGAACCTACTTTAAATGCCCTCCTACCATCGATGACATCCAATTAAGAAAAGCGCGCATGGACCGCATGTACGACGTCGTGGGATCGGACCTTGAGTTTATTGAGGTGGATAAATTCATCGCTCACTTCGCCCAATCTCTTCCCCCCAAGCCATACACCACTCGCGAATTTTTCTACCGCCTGGGCGTGCGGGTAGCCCAACACTCCCAAAAAGATGGGATAGTAACTTCGGCCGCCAAGCATGGGGTCCCCATTTACTGCCCCGCCATTGGGGATTCCTCCTTCGGCATCGCATTGGCCACGTGGCACCGCGGAAAAAAATCGGGCAAAGGTGCCGATCACTCGCAGCACTTTCAATTCGACGTGATCCGGGATGTTTATGAAACGGGCCGTATCGCTCTGGAATCTCAAACCACAGGCATGGTCTTGATTGGAGGTGGGACGCCAAAGAATTTCACCCAACAGACCTGGGTTACCGCAGAATACATGGGCCAACCGGAGGGTGGACACAAATACTGCATCCAACTTACCACCGATGCGCCCCACTGGGGCGGTCTCTCCGGCTGCACATTTGAGGAGTCAACCTCTTGGGGGAAAATTCATTTTGAGGCCAACAAGGTGGCGGCCTATGTGGACGCGACCATTGGGTTGACATTGCTCGTTCAGGGCCTGACGGACATCCAAGCCCAGAACTTAAGAAAATCCAAACCCACATTTATCCAGGGAGAATCTTTAAAAATGATCCCTCCCGGAATCACGCCTCGAGCCATGAAACAGGAGAAAATACTCGCCTAACCAGGGATGAGATATGGGTTATGAGTTATGAGTGAAAAAAAATATTCAAATGCTTCGACGTTGACTCATCCCGCATCCCTCATCTCTCATCCCTCACATACATTCCTGGGTTCCGAGATGCCCAACACTCCTTTAGAGCAGGCGCGCTTTGTGGTTCTTCCGGTCCCCTATGAAAAGACCACCTCTTACAAGAAAGGCACATTCCGGGGTCCCGAGGCTCTCCTGGCGGCCTCCTCGCAGCTAGAGGTGTGGGATGAGGAGTTAAAAAAAGAAACTTGGAAAGGAGGCATCCACACCCTTCCCTTCTTCACCTCTGAGGAACCGGCTGAGAAATTTTTTCCGCGCCTCCAAGCCAAGGTAACGGAATTGGCAAAACTCAAAGACAAAAAACTTTTTATTGTGGGTGGGGAACACAGCCTCTCCCAGGCCACCATCCCTGCCTACGCTCGGCTATATCCCGATCTATCGGTGCTGCACTTTGACGCCCACGCTGATTTACGTGAAGAGTACGAAGGAACGCCTTATAACCACGCCTGCGCCCTTTATCCCGCCTCGCGCCTGTGCCCTGTAGTTCAGGTGGGCATCCGCAGCGTAGGTTCTGAGGAGCTTCACAACATGAACTCGGGACGGGTGAAAACATTTTTTATGCAGGAGAACAAGAACTTAAAATCCTTGATTCAGAAGACTTTAAAATCTCTCACCAAGAATGTGTTCATCTCCATAGACCTGGATGGATTCGATCCCTCGGTAATTCCGGGGGTGGGGACTCCCCAGCCTGGAGGATTCAGCTGGGAGGAGGGACTTCAACTATTTCGCGGTGTGATAGAAAAGAAAAACGTGGTGGGAGTGGATTTGATGGAGCTCTGTCCCCTGCAGGATAACGTGATCTCCGAATTTGCCGCCGCCAAACTTGCCTACCGACTGATGGGCTATTTATCTCTTAAAAACTTCATTCGTTGACATAAGAGCCGTAAAGCGGTAGACTGACGTCAGACAATAGAGGTCCGATGATTGTATTGGTGCTGATATTTGCTGCGTTCCCGTTTACTGCTGTTGTTAAAGCCACCCCACCTATCACATTCGAACAGACCCTCGGGCAGGGTCATCAGCAAATCTTAGCGACCCGAACGAACCAAATCAAAGCCCAAGACGAGGCCATGCGGGGGAGAGTAGATAAAGTTACCCGTCAGATAAATGCCCTTCTCGTCGAAGCTTACTTTCTGCCTGACGATTTTATATTGCTGCGAAGGCTTGCCGAGGATTGCCAACCGAAATGCTCTACTCTCAATCCATCCTTGCGCCGGGATATTGCCATTTTTACAGAACACCTGCATGCGTTGACGCATAATTTAGAGTCAGCACGGCTGCGTGTTCGGTGGTTGTCGCATATTGTCACAAAGAGTCACAATGTCGAATGGCCGGTTTGGTCGCTGGCGCTCAATGCCTACGGTCTCAACAATTCTATTGAATTTCTGAGCCCCATGATCTTGGAAACATTGCCCATTTTCAGAAACTCAGGATTTTTTGCTGAAGCCCAAAATTTATATTTGAAGAATTCCAAGGGATTGAATTCCTCTAAAAAACTTCGGTCCGAAGCCCTGGAATTACTGGATAAGACGCGTTAATTTAACCCTCCCTGGTTCGAACGGAAATTGCTTCCCACCAGTTAATAGGAACTAAATAATGGAGCCTACCCTCTCAGGGGATTAACACTGGGACAGCGTGGGGCAGAATCTTAACAGAAATAGGAAGCTTGCCCAGCGCCTCGCCGTCAATATTTAAATAGATGTCTCCCATTTCGAGGGACTTCGCTTCAATTCTTTTGGCCTGGCGGAATTCTATCCCCGGAATCCCACCGTGACCCCCCCAATAAATTTTGGGAAATTCCCTCAAAAGCCTCCCCCGACTTAAGTTTCCCACCCAGATAACATCCAGCATCCCATCTTCGGCATCCGCCATGGGGGCAATCTTCATCCCTCCTCCTGTGGTAGATGTGTTCATCACAAAAACGGTGTGGAAATTTTTCTCTTTGACAGGTTTTCCATCTAAGGTCAGCTCAATCGCTCTGGGCTTAGACTTTAGCAAGGAGGTCACCGAAACCAAAAGGTACGATATTTTTCCGCCCAATGGTTTTCCCGTTTTCTCCATCTGTCGAATGACATCCCCGGAGAGGCCAAATGTGGCCATGTTGATGAAAAAGCGTTCCTTTTGAGTTCCATCCAGATCGGTGTACTGGACCCTGCCCGCATCCAGCCAGCGCACAGCTCGCGCTTCAATCATGGACAAAAGATCGGGAAACCTCTTGGGTAGTTGCGCGTGTCGTGCGAAGTCACATCCTGAACCCATGGGAAGACACCCCAGCGCCAAATTCTTGCGCACCAGCGCTGGCAAGGAAAGAACGCCATGCACCAACTCTCCAAAAGTTCCATCCCCCCCCACTCCCACAAGAGTGGTAAACCCCTTTGCCGAGGCCTCCTTCACCAGATCCGAAGCGTGCCCCTTTTCTCGGGTAAACCAAGTTTCACTCTCCTTAAATTGAGATTGAACTTGGGGAGCCACTTTTTCCCAATTACGCTTGGCCCCTCCAAACCCCGCCGCTGGATTGACAATAAAGAGAATCCGCTGCATCACACCATCCAGCTCGGCATTATCTTAGAAACCTATGGAGCACAACAGAACCAGGCCTACTTATAAGCTCTGGATCCCCCGCATCACCTGAAAAGTTCAGAGCCCCTACAATAATAAAAACACCAAACTCTTCCTTAGGCAGGAAGATTCCCTTGATTGCAAACTTGAAGTCGCCCACAATATTATTCCAATCGGGATCGGAGACTCCTTACCCCTTAACGGCATATTTACGATATCTATTAAGCACCCCTTGAACGACTACGGATCCCCCAGTCGTCATGGTAGAGGAAACTACTACCCCATTGTAAGTGGTGTTGTAGACCGCATGACCAACAGCCTTGGTGATAGAAAACTCCAGAGCACCTGTTCCTCCAGGAACCGCCATGCGTGATAAGCCAATGTGAAAGGACCCCTTGCGATTCGTAGAAACGAAATAAGATCCATCCCAGGTTGCGAATAACCCCTGTCCAACTTCTGGTGAAGTCATGCTCTCTTGGCCCAACACATGACTTGCTGGTAATAGCAGACCCACTACCAACAAACAAACCAAATACTCTTTAGCTTTAGTTTCCATTCTAATCTCCCCCTTATATCTCTATGGATCAACCAACTTCCTGAATCAGCGATAGATCATAGCATGTCTTTTATCGTTGTTGCTGTAACCGGTACGCTAGGCAGGCGATCTCATCTCTGGGGAACCTAGGGAATGGAATCGCGGAACCGCCCTCTCTCAACAAAACCCCCTGTCTCCGCGGAACCGCCCTGCCTATGACGCTGGCAGAGACGCCAGATTTCCGAATCCTTCGCACGATACGGAAAGCCATTTTGGGATCACAGGCGATCAGCAGAGCCCCTGAGGAAAGAATCCCCAGCGGATCCAATCGGTACATTCCGCACAACACCTGGGCCTCCCTCTGTATGAGAATATTCTCTCGCTCAATGACGAACCCCACCTGAGACGCCTCCGCCATCTCGTAAATTCCGGTGGAGAGGCCTCCCTCCGTGGGATCATGCATGGAGTGAACCCCACCCATGCGGGTTGCGATCAAGGCCTCCGGGACCACGCTGAGTTCTTTAATAAAATTACGGCAGCGACGGACAAATGCGGCGCCCCACTTTCTAGTCACCTCGGAACCCCTCTCTCTCACGATGACAGATGCTGCCTCCAGTGCGATGGATTTGGTGAGAATCAGGCAGTCCCCCTCTCTCACCCCTGAGGTGGTGACCGGTCTTTTTCCTAAAACCTCGCCCAACATAAATCCCACCAAAATCGGCCGTGCCAACCCCGAGGTAATCTCGGAATGTCCCCCCACGCTGCTGATTCTCAGGGCCCGACAGGCGCGATGGATTTGCCTAAAAATGTCTTCCGCTAAGCGCGGCGTCGTCTTTCCTTCCGGCAGAAGAGCCGTGCACAAAAACCAGCGCGGCCGCGCTCCCCGAGTCACAACATCGTTAGCATTTACGGCCACCGTATACCAACCAATGTCTTCGGAGGTAAATGTGATGGGGTCTGTCTTGGCGACAAGAAGCTTGTTGCCAAAAGAAAGGACCGCGGCATCCTCTCCAATGCCTGGGCCCAAAACTACGGAGGGATCAAGAATCTTGTGCTTTTTTAGCAGTCTTCCCAAAATATCCGAAGGCAATTTTCCAACTGGGAGAATCATAAAACGGAATTACCGATACCTCCTAATGTTCCCGTCAGTAGAGAAACCAGAATTCACCTTTGGGATCCACGTGCGTGCAGTCTATGAATACCCGTCCCCAACAAGTGCTTTTCTTATCATTAACGTACCCCCATTTACCTGTATCCTTCAAGGTGGTCCCATCAATCCAACCTCCTTTCACCCTGGACCTAGTACACGCCTCATCTCCATAGAGCATCACTTCTTTGGTCCTGGGATGATCCGATAACTGAAGCACAGGTAGGTCTTGGAGATATTTAGGGACCAAGCCGCTCAAGTCCTTGGGATAGGCGCCGCGATCCTCCTCAAACCGGGCTAGTATTGCCGTGCGGATTTGTGTTAGATTCTCTCGGGCCAATTGTTTTTGGTAAAACCTTTCCCTTGCAACTTCCTGCTGCCTACTTTTAATCCCTTCTTGCCTCTTTAAAATCAAACCCATACATAAAACCCCAAGGGCCAATATTGTGAGCCCGGCGCTATTCACAAGCCTAAATTTACTCTTA
>JACQJM010000180.1 GCA_016205045.1 Elusimicrobiota bacterium
CCCCAAATCCACAATCCGCCCTGGCCGCGACCGCGGCACGCGGGCAGGCAATCCGCAATCCGCAATCCGTTTGGGTTCCAGCCTCGCCGTCAATGGCGTTTGCCTTACGGTTACTTCCAAAGAAAACGGCACCCTCACTTTTGATGTCAGCCCCGAGACTCTAAAGAGAACTAATTTAGGAACTTTAAAACCCGCTTCTCCCGTGAACTTAGAAAAGCCTCTGACGAGCAAGGACCCTATTGGTGGGCATTGGGTCACGGGTCATGTGGATGCTTTTGTTCCCCTTTTAAAGAAAATAAACCTTCCTAAAGGTTTTACGAACATGCGCTTTGAACTTCCTAAGTCCTTAAAGTCTTTCGTGGCGGTCAAAGGCTCGGTAGCGGTGGATGGGATCAGTCTCACCGTGACCGCGGTGGGCAAAGATTTTTTTGAAGTCGCCCTTATTCCCCATACTCTCTCCCAAACGACTTTGGGAGAAAAGCGCCTCGGGGAGTCTGTGAATCTAGAGGTGGATCTTTTGGCCCGATACTTAGCACGTCACCTGGAAACAAAAAATTAGAGGTACTCCTATGTCTAAATTCTATTCCATCGAAGAAGCACTTCAAGACATCCGTGAAGGACGGATGGTCATTGTCGTGGATGACCCTTCGCGTGAAAACGAAGGGGATTTGGTCGCGGCTGCCGATAAAATCACGGAGGAGACGATAAACTTTATGGCTACTCAGGGTCGCGGGCTCATCTGTGTTCCCATGATCTCCTCTCGGTTAGAGCAACTCAAAATTAACTCCATGGTGGAATCCCAAGAAGAATCCACCCCAGGGAAGGACACCGCCTTCACCATTTCAGTGGATGCTCGAAAAAACACCACCACCGGTATTTCTGCGCATGATCGAGCCATCACCGTGCGGACCCTTATCGATTCCGACACCAAACCTCAAGACTTAATCCGTCCCGGCCATATCTTTCCCCTCCGGGCCAAAGAGGGCGGCGTACTGGTGCGTGCAGGTCACACAGAAGCGGCCGTAGATTTGGCTTGTTTGGCAGGACTACATCCTGCTGGAGTCATCTGTGAAATTCTAAACCCCGATGGGACTATGGCTCGCGTTCCTGAGCTTTTGGAGTTCTCTCAAAAGCACAACCTCAAGATCGTCACCATCGCCGATTTGATCGAGTACCGCCGAAAATCTGAAAAACTGGTGCAAAAAATCAGCCAGGCCAAACTTCCCACCCGTCATGGAGATTTCACCCTTCATCTCTATCAGGAAAAACTAAGCGGCAAACAACACATGGCGCTGGTCATGGGCCAAGTAAAAGGAGAAGATCCCATTCTGGTTCGGGTTCATTCTTCCTGCATCACGGGAGACACCCTTTCCTCCTTGAGGTGCGACTGTGGAGAGCAGCTCAACCAGGCCTTCTCTCGCATAGCTCAGGAAGGCAAAGGGGTACTTTTATACTTGAGCCAGGAAGGAAGAGGAATTGGTCTTATCAACAAAATCAAGTCCTACGCTCTGCAGGATTGTGGTTTGGACACGGTCCAGGCCAACGAAGCTTTAGGGTTTAAGGCAGACTTAAGAGAATATGGGATCGGTGTGCAGATTTTGGCAGATTTAGGCATCTCCAAACTGCGCATTCTCACCAATAACCCTCGTAAAATCGTGGGGCTGGAAGGGTACGGGATGACCGTGGTGGAAAGAGTTCCCATCCAAATCCGACCCAACAACCACAACCAACGCTACATCCAGGCCAAGAAAGAGAAGCTGGGACATATCTTGGAACTAGCTCCTGTTGCGTTAGATGTGAAACGTTAGACGTGAAACGCAAAAAGACATCTCACATCTCACATCTTACATCTCACAATCAAGCAATTGGCATTGTGGTTGCCAAATTCAATACACCCATCACCCAAAGGCTTCTCCAAAGCTGCTTGAAGACATTGAAGAAACAGGGAATCTCCGAAAAGACGATTAGAACTATCTGGGTTCCAGGCTCCTATGAGATTCCTTGGGCAGCCCAAGAACTGGCCCTGCAAGGGTATCCTGTGGTGATCTGTTTAGGGGCCATTTTCCAGGGGGAAACTCCTCAGAATGCGCACATCGCTGCCGCCTGCGCTCAATCCCTACAAGACATCGCCATAAAAACGCGTACCCCTTGCATCTTTGGAATTATCACTCCCCGCACCAAAAAACAAGCCTGGGCTCGTACCCGAGGCAATCTCGACAGAGGTAAAGAGGCTGCGGAAGTGGCGTTATCCATGCTAAATTTGAAAAGGACTTTATAGTGGGAAAGAGAAGAAAGTCTCGCGAAGTCGCCCTTCAAACCCTCTACCTTGTGGATGTGGCTCATCTTTCCTTTCAGCAGGCCTTTCGTTTTGTTGAAGAAGAGATGAATGGATTAGATAAAGAATCTGTGGATTTTGCCAAGCAACTGACAGAAGGCACATTGAACCAACTCGAAGAAATTGACAAGCACATAAAAACACACGCCCAAAACTGGGACCTCCCCCGCATGGCCGCGGTGGATAGAAATCTTCTGCGGTTATCCGCCTACGAACTTCTAGAAGAAAAAGATACCCCTATCAAAGTGATTATCGATGAGGCTCTGGAAATCGCAAAAAAATATTCCTCGGAAGACTCCAGCAAATTCATCAATGGAATTTTGGATAAAATAAAAGATTACCGTGATAAAGACTACAAATAACGATTCCCCAAAAAAAGCTGAAAATCTTCGCGAAGAAATTCGCTATCACGACTACCGTTATTATGTCCTGGCGGATCCGGAGATCTCGGATCAAGAGTACGACCGCTTGATGCGTCAACTTCTGGATCTGGAGAAAAAATATCCCCACCTTGTCACCCCGGACTCTCCTTCTCGGAGAGTCAGTGGACTGGCCACCCAAGAGTTTAAACAGGTTCAGCACAAAATCCCCATGCTCTCCCTGGACAATACTTATAATCCGGAAGAGCTGAAAGAATGGGAAGAAAGGATACGTAAAATCCTCATCCCTAAATCTACACGAAAATCCGTCAAAACCCCCTCACCCGGCTTGCAGCCACCCTCTCCCTCAAAGGGAGAGGGACGGGGTGAGGGTATAGAATACGTCGTGGAAGCAAAAATAGATGGCGTTTCCTGCTCTCTGGTATATGAGAACGGGATTCTGGCCACCGCCGCCACCCGGGGAGACGGGGAAACCGGTGAAGACATCACCTCCAACGTCAAAACCATCCGTGCTATTCCCCTGAAACTCTTCACGCAAAACCCTCCTAAACTTCTAGAGGTACGGGGGGAGGTGTATATGAATAAAAAAGATTTCGGACAACTCAACGAGGCTATAAAAAAGGCAGGTGGGGAGCCTTTTGCCAACCCCCGCAATGCGGCGGCGGGATCCCTGCGTCAAAAAGACCCTCGCATCACCGCGAAACGCCCCTTAAGATTTTTTGGCCATTCTTACGCTGTGGCCGAGGGACTGGAGTTTAAAACTCATTGGGAATACCTGCAAACACTCAAGAAACTAGGGTTCGCTCTTCCCGAGATGAATCGTCTTTGTAAAAAATTAGATGAGGTTATTGCGTTCTACCAATCCTGGGAGATCAAACGCCAAGATCTCCCTTACGAAATCGATGGGCTGGTGGTGAAAGTCAATGATCTCCGCCAACAAAGAATCCTGGGCACCACCGCCAAAAGTCCCCGTTGGGCCGTGGCCTTAAAATATCAGGCCCAACAAGCCACCACCCAAGTTAAAAATGTCACCTTTTCGGTGGGACGTACAGGCACCATCACCCCCATAGCGGAGTTAGAGCCGGTGGCTTGTGGAGGGGTGACTATCTCTTCTTCTACCCTGCATAATTTTGATGAAGTGGAACGATTGGACCTTAAGATCGGCGACACGGTTCTTATTGAAAGAGCGGGAGAAGTGATTCCCCATGTGATTAAAGTGATAACCTCCAAGAGAACCGGGAAGGAGAAACCAATCAGCCCTCCAAAATACTGTCCTGTCTGCAAACAAAAGGTGGTTAAAGAAAAAGAAGAGTACGTGGCCTACGCCTGCGTGAATCCCTCCTGTCCAGCACAGTTAAAAGCGGGCCTTTTTCATTTCGGTTCTCGCGATGCCATGGACATTGAGGGGCTGGGCGATGTTGTGGTAGAACAACTGATAAACGAAAAAAAGGTGAAGGATTTTTCGGATCTGTACCAGCTTACTAAAAAAGATCTTTTAACCCTGGAACTTTTTGCCGATAAGAGAGCGGATAATCTTCTGGCTGCCATTCAAAAAAGCAAACGGCAGCCTCTCTCGCGTGTCCTTTACGGTCTGGGCATTCGGCATGTGGGTGAAAAACTGGCGTGGGTTCTGGCGGAGCACTTCAAGACGATGGAAAAATTGGAGTCCGCTTCCCTAGAAGAACTCACCCAGGTCTTAGAGGTGGGCCCCATCGTCGCCGAGTCCATCCGTCAGTTTTTCAGGCAGGAAGAAGTTAGAAAACTGATCGAAAAACTAAGAAAACAAGGTCTCAATTTTAAAGAACCACCCAAAACGGTGCGTGCCGGTTCCCCGCTCCTAGCCAAGAGCTTTGTATTCACGGGAGAACTGAAAAAATTCAGCCGGGACCAAGCTGAAGAAATGGTCCGTGAACTGGGAGGGAAAACCTCCTCCAGTGTTTCCAAAAAAACAGATTATGTGGTGGCAGGAAAAGATCCCGGCTCTAAGTACGATAATGCCAAGAAGTTGGGCGTAAAAATTCTATCCGAAGAAGATTTTCTGAAACTGATTCAATGACCTCCAAACCAAAAACCGCTTTTGTCAGCGTCTCCGATAAGACCGGAATTGTGGAATTTGCCCACGAACTGCATTTGATGGGATATGAACTTCAAGCCGCCGGTTCCACCGCCAAAATCTTGAGGCAGATTGAACTGGAAGTGGAAGAATTAGAAACTCCCGAAGAGTCGGTGGACATTGTAGCCATCAATCTCTACCCGGTTCCAGAAATCTTGCAAGAGGGCACCCTATCCCAGGATGAAATCCTGGAGTATATTGATGTGGGACGATCTTCCCTTCTTAGAGCTGCCGCCCGCCGATTCAAAAACACCATCGTCTTGTGCGATCCTAAAGACTATGCCACCACCCTGGAATCCTTGCGGGAGTTTGGACAAGTTCGGTTGGAACAAAGACAAGCCCTTGCTGCCAAGGCCTTCTTTTACACCGCCTACTATGACTCCACCCTTGCCCAATACCTAACGCTCAAATGGGAAAGCCTTCCCGATGAGCTGGTCATAGGGCTTAAGAAGGTCCACGATTTCAAATATGGGGAAAACCCACACCAGAAAGCCGCCCTCTATAGTCTTTCGGGAGCAAGAGCCTGGGGGCTCCCGGCCCTGAAACTTCTGTGCGGCAAAGAGCTCAACTACAACCATTATCTCGATCTCGAAATGGCCTGGGAGCTCGTGGCAGAATTTGAAGAGCCCACCTGTGTGATCGTCAAGCACACCCATTCCTGCGGCGCAGCCTCCGCGGACCGCGCGGGGGAGGCCTTCCGTTTGGCTTTTCAATCCGACATGGTGAGCGCTTCGGGTGGGATCGTGGCCTTCAACCGCGAGGTGGATGAGGAGGCGGCACGGAATTTATCGGGAGAATTTTTGGAGTGCGTTTTGGCCCCGGATTTCTCCCAAAAAGCCATGGAAATCCTGCGACTCAAAAAAGACTTACGGCTTCTGACCCTTCCTTCCGCTCTTTTGTCCCCCCACGAAATCCAGATTCACTCCATTTCGGGTGGACTTTTGATCGAGGACAAGAACAACAAGACATTTCTGCCCGAGGTTAAAACGGTAACCAAACAACAGCCCACCGAGCAGGAACTTCTGGCGCTTAAATTCATCTGGAAAATCGCCAAACACGCCAAATCCTACAGCATCGTGCTGGGCCAGGGCACTCAAACGGTGGGAGTGGGAGCCGGGCAATCATCACGGTTCGACGCCTTCAAGGTGGCGGTGGCCAAATCGAATGAAAGACACCCCATCATCAACCCCAAAACACCTTTGGTTCTGGCCTCGGACGGTCCACTCCCCTTAAGACTGATCCAAGAAGCTTCTAAGATAGGAGTCTCCGCCATCATACAGCCTGGGGGGTCCGCAGAAGATAGAGATTCCATCTCGGTGTGCGACGAACGAAAAATGGCGATGGTGTTCACCGGCCTAAGGCATTACAAGCACTAGCGGTTAGGGTCCGGTGTGACACCGGACCGCTGGCCCTCGTAGCTCGTCTCGCCTCTCTGAGGCTCCAATCGTCCCTGAGCTCCGCGAGGGGGCTGCGAAGGGGGTTGACATTTTAATGTTTTGATGTTATAATGTCTATGGAGGTATTTTATGGCATCCACCCGGACTACGGTTTATCTTCATCCCAAGGTGTATCGAGCCGCGAAAATTAAATCGGCAGCCACAGGCAAAAGCTTCACTGAAATTGTAAATGACGCCCTCATTCTCTCCCTAAAAGAAGACGAGGCCGACTTGGCTGCTTTCGACCATAGAACCAAAGAACCCAGCCGCCCTTTTGAATCCGCTCTAAAAGATCTAAAACGGGATGGACTCCTATAATCTCCGCATCAAAAAGAGCGCGGAGAAGGAGTTAAGATCTATTCCCAAACCTGATCTGATCCGGGTGACCCACAAAATCCAAGCCTTGGCTAAAAACCCTCGGCCACTGGGGTGCCAAAAGCTTTCGACTGAAGAGAAGTATCGTATCCGACAGGGAGACTGGCGAGTGGTCTATCTAATTAATGACCAGGAAAAATTAATAGAAATTTTTAAAATCAGTCACCGCAGAGAAATTTACCGCTAGAAAAAGGTAGCAGCTACCTTTTAAATAATCCCCAAACCTTTTCCCACTTTTTTAAACTTCTCCAGGGCGGTTTCTAGGTTTTTTAATGTGTGGCCGGCGGTGACAATGGTTCTGAGACGCTCTTTGCCTTTGGCGACGGTAGGAAATCCTATGGCCAGGGCGAAGACTCCCTCCTGAAACAGTCCATCGCTGAACTTCTTAGCCTTGGCGGTATCTCCCACGATAATGGGTGTGATGGGAGTTTCACTCATGCCTGTATCAAAACCCAATTTTTTAAGCCCCTCTTTAAAAAACTGTGCATTCTCCCAAAGTTTTTTGATGCGCTGCGGCTCATTCTCCAAAACATCCAAAGCGGCGATACAAGTTGCCACCACCGAAGGAGGATGAGAACTGGAGAAGAGAAAAGGTCGAGCCGTAGAGATTAAATAGTCCCGCATAGACTGTGTGGAGGCCACATAGCCCCCTATGGCCCCCATGGCCTTGGAAAGAGTTCCTATCTGGATGGGCACTTTTCCCTTCAGATTAAAGTGATCCACGGTCCCTTTCCCATTCCGTCCCAAGACACCACTGGAATGAGCATCATCCACCATCAAGATTGCCTCGTACCGGTCGCATAAATCTACGATCTCCGGCAAGGGAGCGATATCCCCATCCATGCTGAACACCCCATCCGTGACCACCATTCTGCGGCGCGCGTTCCGGGATTCTGAGGATTCTAAAATCGCCTGGAGGGATTTCATGTCCTTGTGAGGATAAATTTTCCTCTGAGCCTTGGCCAACCGAGATCCATCCACAATGGAGGCATGGTTAAGCTCATCCGAGATTAAAAAATCCTGATCCGAGTTCATCAAGGATTGACACACCGCCACGTTTGTGGCGAACCCTGACTGGATCACTAAAGCCGCTTCGGTGCCCTTAAAACGAGCCAGTCTCTGCTCCAGTTCTTGATGAATGTCCATGGTGCCTATGATGGTGCGCACCGCCGCGGTGCCCACCCCATAATCCTTGATGGCCTGGATGGCCGCCTTCTTCAGTTTAGGATGCGTAGTGAGGGCCAAATAGTTGTTGGATGTGAGGTTGATGACTTTCTTTCCGTTGACGATGGAAACCGGTTCCTGAGCCGACTCCAAAACCTTAAGCTCGATGAAACGTCCCTCCACCTTCATCTGTGCGATGTCTTCTTGCAAAAAACTCAGTGAATATGACATTTTGATTTGAGTTGAGCTCACTTTACCCCTCACCCTACCCTCTCCCCTGGCCGTATGGAATTTGGGGCCAGGGACCATGCGAAAAGACGTTCTCCATATCGCAAGGCCCTCAAGGGGAGAGGGAATAAACTTACGGCACCAACATCACCTTCCCGCACTCTTTTTTGGGGGAAGAGAGAACCTCGAAAGCCTTAGCAAAATCTTTCATAGGAAATGTGTGGGTAATGGTGGCTGACAAATTCACGGCTTTCGACTTGAGCAGGCTTTCCATTTTGACCCACGTTTGAAATATTTCACGTCCCACGATACCGTAAATCCTGATTCCCTTAAAAATGACGTCATTGGCCCAGTCAATGGTCAGCTTTTCTGAAGGAATGCCGAATGCAGTCATGCGTCCCCCATTGCGGAGACACTGAAAACCCAAAGTAACCGCTTGAGGGTTGCCGGACATCTCTAGAACAACGTCCACTCCATCTTTGGAGTCGCAAGCCTTAAGGATATCCTGAAGAATATTGGAAGAAGCAGGGTCCAATACCACATCCGCTCCCATCTTCTCCGCCAATTTGCGGCGGTATGCAGAGCCTTCCACCACAATAACGGGCTTTGCTCCAGAAGCCTTGGCCACCGCCACAGAAAAAAGGCCTTGGGGACCACATCCCATCACCAGCACGGATCGATCCATCACCTCTTCTACAAGAACCGCATACACCGCATTTCCCAAGGGCTCCATGAGAGAACCCACCTCTTTGAGAGAACCATTGGAATGCTTCCAGGCGCAACGAGCGGGAATGACCGCATATTCAGAAAAACCACCCCGGACATCCACTCCAATGATCTTCATCTGTTTACAGACATGCTTCTGGCCGTGCTGGCATTGGTAGCAATGACCGCAATAGATATGTGATTCTACCGAGACAAAATCTCCTTTCTTAAAATCGCCAGCCGCAGAACCCACCTCCGTCACCTCTCCACAAAATTCATGCCCAAACACAAGGGGAAGTTTCAAACGACCAGGCGCCCAACTGGACCAGTAGTAGATGGGAAGGTCGCTCCCGCAAATGGAAGCTCGATATACCTTAACTAAAACCTCATCCGGCTTGGGCTTGGATATCTCATTCTCCCCATATTCCGCCCCCACCCCCACCCGGACTTTACAGATAGCTTTCATAACTAAGTTATAGCGTTATTGCGTTCATTGCGTTATAGCGTTGTCGAACTTGATCCTCATAATATTTTCAACTCTATGACCCTATAACTCTATAACACAATAACTGGTTATGTTATCCTTTTACTAAACTCTTCAACACAAACATCCAATTTTCTTTTCTCTCTCTTAAACGTCTATAAAAATAGGGCATCCAATGGGTCCCATAAGGCACATAAATCCTCACCCGATACCCCTCTCCCAGCAAACGAGACCATAAACTTCTTCTCAACCCACACAACATCTGGAACTCAAATCGATCCGAAGAAATTCCATGGCTTTTCGCGAAATCAATGGCCGCATAGAGCCGATCGTCATCATGAGTCGCCAATCCAGGATAATACCCTTCTTTTAACAACTTCTGTGCCAAGAAATCATAATTTTCGTTAACTTTCTCCTTCTCCTGAAACGCAATCTTGGGAGGTTCTCGATAAGCTCCCTTGCACAGTCGCACCCTCACCTTCTTTCGGTTCAACATTTCTATATCTTTTTCACTGCGGTATAGAGACGCTTGAATGACCGCGCCCACATTGGAATGCTCGGGGAAAACCCGATAGATCAAATCCAGAGTTTTTTGAGTATAGGCGGAACTCTCCATATCGATCCGAACAAAATTTTTAAACCGGGCCGCTTCTTTCAAAACTCGCACGAGGTTTTCTCGGCAAAGCTCCTCATCAAACCCCAGCCCCATCTGGGTGAGCTTGACCGAAATATTGCAGTCCACTTCCGCCTCGGCGATTTTTCTTAAAAGGAGAATATATTCCTGGGTGGCGGCTTGAGCTTGGGCAGAGTCTTTCACCTCTTCGCCCAGAAAATTAAGACTAGCCAAGAGGCCCTGCTCATTAAGTTGACGCACTGCCTCTACCGCCTCGGAAACATGCTTTCCTGCCACAAAACGACTCGCCAAAAACGTAAGAATACTCATGGAACTCTAAGGAGTTGATCCCACCGACCTTTCATGGCACTCTGATGCTGAGAAACACATTGATACAGCGTGTTGGAATAATATCAGTTCCCACTGCGAGGTTATCGGATTTTAAATCCTACTTTCAGTTCGCATCAGAGAGCGGTTTAGACCGCTGAAGCTTGAAATTTTAATCCACCGCTACTCGAGCGGGGTTCTGTTTGCTGGCAATACACCGAGAGAACAGATTCTAAGCGGTCTTGCCATGAAAGGTGTGGGATGAATTTTACCTTTTTTGTTTCTCATGTGCTATAATAGCGCCATACTGTTACTATTCAATTTTATTTTCTAACTCAGTGATAAATTTTTATACAAGAGGAAAGTGCTCCCGTGAAAGCGGAGCAGGGTGGGTGGCAAGGTGATCCCACCACCTGTCTGGTCCGATCTCATGTCGGACCCAAAATCTCACGCGGTTTGCTGTGGCAAACCGAGACAGGTGGTGGGATGAATTCTCAAATTTTCCACCTCCCGCTGGGCCCACTGGATGATTCACTGAAAACTCTAGTCCAGGAGGATTCGCCAAGAGTGACAAACTGGTTCGATTCTTCCCCTGACAAAGATCGACTCATTGCCCTCCCTCGAGACGCCCACTGGATATTTGTGTGCTGGGAATTTGTCCCGGAACTCCAGGAAAAAATCCAGGCGGAGAGCAAAAAAAATAATCTGGAAGCTTTTCTCGAGCTGTATTCTGCCGAAACCAACCAAAGCGTCCTTTCCATTCCGGTGGATGCCTCCAAAGGACGCATGTACCTCAAGGCTTCTGTCTCGGGCAAATCCTATTATGTGGAGCTAAAGCTCCGATCCAACAATGGCACCCCTTTCACAACCTTGCGTTCGAATATCCTCACCCTCCCCTACGGTTACCCTGCGGACGGATCAGAAGAAATGACCTCGGTACCTTCGCGATTTCTCTCTCTAGCCCTTTTATGAGCACCCATAAAGGGTACCTCTCCTTTGTTTTACACGCCCACCTTCCTTTTGTGCGTCATCCTGAGCACGAATATTTTCTTGAGGAAGATTGGTTATTTGAGGCCATCACCGAAACTTACCTTCCCCTTTTGTTCTCCTGGGAACGTCTGATGCAAGATGGGATCCAACCCAAAGCGGCCATCTCCTTTTCGCCAACTCTGTGTGCCATGCTGGAAGATTCCTTGCTCCAAAAAAGATACCGCCGTCATGTAGAAAACCACTTGGAACTTTGCGAAAAAGAATTAGTCCGAACACGCAACCATCATCTCAACCACAAAACGGCCCGGCTTTACCATGAACGTTTCAAACAATGTTTGGCTGTCCTGGACAAATACCAAGGCAATATCTTAACCCCTTTTAAACAACTCAAAGAAGCAGGAGCTATTGATATCCTGACCTGCACCGCCACTCATGGCATGCTACCCTTGATGGTTCATCCGGAAGCGGTACGGGCTCAGATCGCCTTAGCCTTTGCAGAATACCAACACCGCTTCGGCTCTAAACCCGGAGGGGTATGGTTGGGAGAATGCGCCTACGATCACCGGGTAGGAACCTTTCTGAAGTCAGCGGGGTTTGAGTTCTTTTTTCTAGATCATCACGGCGTTACCTATGGACGGCCTGCTCCACGGTATCAAGCGTACGCTCCTGTGCTGACCCCTCATGGGGTAGCGGCCTTTGGCCGGGATACAGAAACGGCCCAGCAAGTGTGGAGTGCCACGGATGGATATCCTGGTGATCCCCACTATCGCGAATTTTATCGTGATTTGGCTTTTGATGCAGATGAAAATTATATTCGGCCCTATCTTCATCCTGATGGGGTTCGGCGCAATGTGGGACTGAAATATCACCGGGTAACCGGAAAAGTGGAGCTTAACCAAAAAGAGCCTTACGATCCTGAAGCAGCCTCCGCCACGGTTGAACGCCACGCAGAAGACTTTCTCAAAAAACGCTTAAAACAAACGGAACAACTCTATGATTCCTTAAAAATCAAGCCCGTGATTACCGCCATGTACGACGCCGAACTGTACGGTCATTGGTGGTTTGAAGGGCCTCAGTTTCTAGAGCAAATTTTGAGGAAAATCCGCTCCCAAAGATTGCCCATTAAAACTGTCACCCCCACAGAATACCTTCACAACTCTCCTCAGTTGCAACCCATAGAGCCGGAAATTTCTTCGTGGGGAGATAAGGGGTATTTCGAAGTTTGGCTGAACTCCTCTAATGAGTGGATATACTTACCCCTTAACAAAGCGGCTGAAAAGATGATCCAGATGGCCAATCGTTTTCAGAGCATGCGTTTAACTGATTTGGAAAGGCGGGGATTAAACCAGGCGGCCCGAGAATTGCTTCTCGCTCAAGCCTCGGATTGGGCTTTCATGATGACGGTGGGATCGCATGTCAGCTATGCGGAAAATAGAATCAAATCCCATCTAGGCAATTTCAATAAATTACACTACCAAATCTCTGAGAAAGATATTCAAGAAAAATCGCTTCAAAAACTCGAATCTCAAAACAACATCTTCCCCCACATCGACTTCAAGATATTCTGTTCTGCTCCAGCATTATGAAAAAGTAGTAGGTAGAAAGTAGTAAGTAGTAGGGAATACGGAATTATTCCGATTTGATAAAATTCCAGGCTTTTTTGAAATCGGTAGGAACCACTGCTTTAAACCGCACCCTCTTTCCCGTTCTAGGGCAGTCGAATTCAAGTTGATAGGCATGCAGTAACATGCGGGGAACTCCGGAAGCTTCGTTCTTTTTGCCATAGAGATGGTCCCCTACGACAGGATGTCCCATGGTGGACAAGTGAACTCGAATTTGATGCGTTCTGCCGGTCTTGGGAAAAACTTCCAGTAACGTGGCTGCAGAAGAACGCTTGACCACACGATAACCCGTGACCGCCTCCTTTCCACTCCCCATCACCTCTATTTTCCGACCATGCGGCTTGCGGCCCAAAGGTATTTCTAAAAGTCCCTGGTCATTTTTGACTGCTCCCTTTACCACCGCACGATACACCTTCTTAACTTGACGTAATTTAAACTGATTCATTAAAGAATTGTAGGCTGGAGCCGTTTTAGCAACCACCATTACCCCGCTAGTTTCAGCATCTAATCGATGAACCACTCCCATCCGCGGTACTTTGCGTTGAATAATTTTAGGACGCAGTTTCAAAAGATATCCCACCAAGGAGGGACGGGATTCCATCAAAGCCGCCCTAGGGTGATTTAGCCAGCTGGTCCCAGCTGGATGAACGACCAATCCTGAGGGCTTATTCAACACTAATACCTCATTGTCCTCAAAAAGGATGGCTTTCTCGAAATCCCAATTTCCATCCATCCTGACCCCTGACCCCTCATCCCTCACCCCTGCCTCAATAGGCCATTTTATTTCCACCAACTGTCCCGCACTCAAACGGAAACTGCGTTCCCGCTCCACCCCGTCTACCCTGACATAACCACGCCCTATCATGTTCTGAAAAAAAGATCTTGAGTATCCCGTAAAATGCTTGGTCAAATAAGCATCCAGACGCACTCCCGAATCATGAGAAATAAGTTTATCTATTTTTTTCCGCATGACTCAAAAACCCTCGAGTTCTCATGAAACTGGCTACTGTGATCATCGCCAAAAACGCCAACCATTGTGAAATAGAAAGTCCCAACAGGAAACCACCGCGGGAGTCTCCTCGAACAAACTCCACCAAGAAACGAAGGATGGCATAGAGCAGAATATACAGCAAGAAAACAGACCCCGGCCGAGAGACAATTTTGGATTGTCTAATAAAGAAAAAATGAAGAAAGAGAAATACAGCAAAGTTCCCCAAAGCTTCATAAAGCTGCGTGGGATGCAGAGGAATTCCCCACAGTGCAGGCTCCACAAGGCAATTGGCATCTGTAAACCTAACTCCCCAAGCCAGTGACGTCGCTTTTCCATAACAACAGCCTGCCGAGAAACAACCCAGACGGCCTATCGCATGGCCCAAAGCCAGAGCAGGTCCAAAATAATCCGCACAACTCCAGAAATCTAAATTTCTACGGCGAGCAAACCAGACTCCCAACCCCAACGCCCCCAAAAAACCGCCATAAAACACAAATCCGTACCGCAAATCCTGTAAGAATTCCCAAAAACTCTCTCCCCCGATTCCATGTAAAAGGAGAAACAGGATTTTGCCTCCTCCTAAAGCTCCCAAAAAGAGTAAGTAAATTAATTTCCAAAAAGCGTCCTCCGTAATCGCCATTTGGTTTCGATGGAAGGCAAGATATAAAATGGCCGCAAAATAGCCTAAAGCCACCAAAACACCGTAGGTGGCGATGGGAAATAAATGGTCAACCCAGAAGAGGATGGGGTGCATAAATAGTAACGACAGTTTACGGTTTACAGTTTACGATCTACCGCTTAAGGTCACGGAGAACGTTCAAAACAGCATTAAAGTTTTTAAATGGCTTTGCGGGGACATGGTATTTACGGCAGAGACGCAAAAGCGTACCCCGAGCAAAAACACTATCGGCTTTTTTAGCCGCTTCCAAATCGCTTCCTCCATCTCCTGCAAAGAGAACCTTAAATCCACGCTTCTTATGCCATACCACCCTTTTCGCCTTAAACTTATCCAGAGTCGACCCATTGAGATAGCGATAATGGACGTCCCAGCCTTTTGAACCGCATTTAGCCTGTGCACAATGCACCTTGATCTTTTCCAGTCCCCATCGGCGGAGCAGAGGATGGATATAAAAATCCAGTCCGCCACTGACAATCTCAATAGGAATCTTTTTCTTTTGGCAGAGCAGAAGCAAAGATTTAAAACCGGGTCTTAAACGGCCGACACGATGTATAAAACGAAGCAACTCCTTCTCGGTAGCCTTTACCGCTCTGAACTTCTCCCGCACCCAATTTTCCGTAACGGTATCTGGATCGTAAGAACTATGGACATCTTTAAAACTAATCGAGGTGTAATGAAGCAGGATGGCATCAGCAATATCTCTTAAAGTGATCGTCCCATCAAAATCGACAACCACGGCCCACCGTTGCTTTGCAACGGTCCGAAGTCCCTGCCTGGCCCCTCCTCTCCCCTCCTCTCCGGCGGGCAGGCGGCGGGTAGGCGGCAGGCAGGCAACGTCCAAAGTCTTAAGCCTTGTCATAGAAGATCATTAAATCCAACATTGGACCCTGGACATTGAACCTTGGACTTTCACTAGAATCCAACGACCCGAAGAAATTCGGGAAGATTTTTTTGACTCAGGGCTAGATAGGGATTTTCTTTCTTCTCCTCTTTTAAAGGAGCGCAAGGTTTATCCCCATAATTATGTCCCGGCAGAATAAGGGTTTGGTCGGGCAGAGTCGAAATTTTCTTTAAGCTTTGGTACATCTTCTCGGGATCGGAGTTCGGCAGATCCACCCGGCCGCACCCCTTAATAAAAAGAGTGTCTCCGGTAACCAACTGGTCCTTAAGCATGAGACAAATGGAGCCATGGGTGTGTCCCGGGGTATGGAGAAAAGAAAGATTTAAATTTCCGATGGATAAAGAATCTCCCCCCACCACCATTTTGAGGTTTCCCAAATAAGATTTCAACGCATAGGCGTCTTCTTTGTGAATATGGACGGGAACATCGTAAGATTTCAGAACTTCTCCGATTCCGTTGGTATGATCCGGGTGGTTATGGGTAATTAGAATTTTAGTTAATGTATACCCTTCTTCCTTAATTTCTTTGAGGATGGTGGGCACATCCCAAGCCGGATCCACCACCGCACACTCTTTTTTATCAGGATCGCCCAAAATATACACAAAGTTCGCCAGGGGACCTAGTTCTAATTGTTTTAGAAAAATCATCCCACTAACTCCTTCAACTTTTTCCAGAAAAATACTCTTCGGGCAGCAGAATTAATCTCAAATCTCTTCCACGCCGCGCCCGCATGAATATCCCCAAATATTCCCGCAGGATCCTCATGAAAATGGAGGAAAGCCTTAGACTTAAAGTAGAAAACACCTTTCTTTCTCTCTTTAAGCTCCGAGAATGCTCTGATTCTTTTAAGCAGCGGTTGAAGTTGTTTTAAAGTTTTGGGGCTTGCGTGTTTCATTTGCCAGTTTCCTCACTAAATTCAAAGAAGTTAGACTTTTAGTAGAAATTCCCCGAATCCCCTCTCCCC
>JACQJM010000178.1 GCA_016205045.1 Elusimicrobiota bacterium
CCGTAGTGCTGGGACCATTAAGGGAGCCTGTGAAGCCATCGGAATTGCACGCAGTACATTCTATCGCTGGAAACAGGAAGATAAGGAGTTCCATTGGACTTGGTTGGATGCAGATGAAAATCTCACAGACAAGCTCGAAGATGCCGCCGTCCAACGTGCTCTGAATGGGAGCGATGTTCTGCTTATCTTTTTGCTCAAAGCCAGGCGATCTAAGAGGTATCGGGATGGGTATTCTGAGCAGGATGATCTACTTTCGCCGTTTGGTTCGCTTAATCAGCTAGAACCCGTGAGCAGCCGAGGGGAGTATGACAGTTGTTTACCAAAGACAGAGGAGAGCGAAAATGATATCGCAAAAACTACTTGATGTAAATGGATTGGCACAATATCTAAGTTTGCCCAAGGCGACCATATACACCTGGGTGAGCTTGAGAAAAATACCAGGAGTGGTAAAGCTGGGCAGGTCCCTGCGGTTTGACTTGGAGGTCGTGGATCGCTGGGTTAAGGAGAGGCGTGTTTCTCAAGAGCCTGTTCTAGCAGGTAAATGATTTCCTGAGCCAGGGAGCGACGTTCCTTTTTGGATTGTTCTACCAGGGTTCTGTGAAGCTCCAGTGGTAGGCGCAGATAGTAGGCGATGGTTTTCGTCTTTGCCATATGGCAGAGGGTAGCAAACTCTAAGTAGCAACGCAATAGCAAAAAGCTATTGACAAATTGGGGCCTAAGAGTTACAATACTAGCATAGAAGTAGCATATAGCCACAATGGCCATATTTGAGAAACAAGGGGTTTATTGGATCGACTACTACTTCCAAGGTAGAAGGAAGCGAGAGAAGGTTGGCTCAAGCAAGAAATTGGCAGGGGAAGTGCTACACAAGCGGAAACTAGAGATCGCTGAGGGTAAGTATTTTCCTGAGAGACAGAGAAAAAGGCTGACATTCCGAGAGATGGGCCAGATTTATTATGACAGCTATGCAGTTAAGAGGCGCAAGCCCATCCGATACCTTCAGATGATAGCTCACTTGAGCAAGATTTTTGGGGATTGTTATTTAGAAATGATAACCCCCTTGATGATTGAACGTTACCAGGTACAGAGACAATCAGAAGAAGTAAAAACCTCTACCGTGAACAGAGAACACGCTTGCCTCAAGGCAATTCTCTACAAGGCTATCCAGTGGGGCTATTACAAGCCCGTAGACGGTGTTAATCCCGCTCGGAAGGTGCGGATGCTTCCAGAACCCCAGTATAGGACTAGATTTCTAACGGATGACGAGATAAAGCGTCTTTTGAACTGTTGCAGCGAGAGATTGAGGGTTATTGTTTCTATAGCATTAAATACAGGCATGCGGTTGGGTGAGCTTGTGGGGCTGACGTGGGAGAATGTGGATTTGGAGAGAGGCATCATTACTCTAACCAAGACGAAGAACAACAAAAGACGGGAGATACCTATTAATGGTGTAGCCCGTCAGGTGCTGGAGGGGCTTCCTAGGGATCAAGAGAAGATTCTGGATTTCACTAACTTCCAAAATGAGTTTCCCGATACGTTGAAGAAAGCTGGGATTAAAGACTTCCACTTTCACGACCTTCGCCACACCTTTGCTTCCCATTTGGTTGCCAAGGGTGTTGATTTGTACACCATACAGGCTCTATTGGGCCATAGTAGCTACGAAGTCACCCAGAGGTATGCTCACCTCGCACCTAACCAAAAGAGGGTTGCCGTGGAGGTTTTGAGTTCAAAATGGACACCTCTATGGACACCAACGAAAAACGAAGAGGTTTCTGGTCAAGTGGTGGATAGTGGGAAAGTGATTGATTTAGTTGTAAAATCTGAGATCGAGGAAGGGTGGCCGAGTGGATTAAGGCGGCGGTCTTGAAAACCGCTAGGGGGCGCAAGCCCCCTCGGGGGTTCGAATCCCTCCCCTTCCGCACTTTCTCTTTGAGAAAGTACAGTAAGATTGGTAAGGGATCTGAAAGCTTACGCACTTTTTGCCGGACCAAGGATATAAGCAATACGAATCTTGGATGTTCGGGACGGAATTATTAGCCATGAAGACTCAAAAAGCAACTTTCGCCGCGGGGTGCTTCTGGGGGGTTCAGTCAGCCTTTGATCAGGTAAAGGGAGTGGTACGCACCACCGTGGGGTACACAGGAGGGACGACCGATAACCCCACCTATGAAAAGGTCTGCTCCCACACTACCAGCCATGCGGAGGCGGTGGAGGTGGAGTTCGATCCCGCTCAGGTGAGCTACGGACAACTCTTAGATCATTTCTGGAACATGCATGACCCCACGACCCTAAACCGTCAAGGGCCGGACGTGGGCTCTCAGTATCGCTCCGCCATATTCACCCACAGCGAAGAACAGAGGAAGGAGGCGTCAGTTTCTAAGGAAAGGCTAGACAAGTCGGGAAGGTATCCCAAAAAAAGTGTGACGCAGATCGTGCCGGCCGTTGTGTTCTATCCCGCGGAAGAGTACCACCAGAAGTACTTCGAAAAAAACGGCGGCCAGTCCTGCCACATTTCCTAGAACCTATCCGGAAACCTGCTTTCGAGGCGAAACTTCGGATTCCGTGCCGAGCCGAAGCTGGGTGAGGCGAGCAGTGCAATCCCGAAGGGCGCACTGTAAGCAGAACACAGCAAAGGCGCAGGCCGGAAGCAGAAGTTGCAGGCC
>JACQJM010000013.1 GCA_016205045.1 Elusimicrobiota bacterium
AGAGGGTAGGGTGAGGGGACTTTGGGATGAATTGTAGAATTTTCATGGCTGTTTAGTCTCTTTGAGTAGTTCCTGTTCCGTACCCAGCATGTCCCGGCACTCCTTTAGGCGCAGTATCGCTCTTTTGTGTCTGGGATTCATCTGAAGGACCTTGTAAAATTTCAGAATGGCCTCCGCTGGCCGGCCGTGCTTCATCAATACACGACCCTCTTCGTAGCTTTCCTCCTCAAAGCCGCCAAACTTCCAGCGTACCTCCGCCCGGTGAGCAAATCCCAGTTTTCCAAAATCGGAGAAGGCGTAGTCCAAATGCCACTGACCGATCTGGAGTCCTATCCCTGAATTGATGCCCGTCCCCGCCTCCTTGCGCCCTTGAGTAAACCCAGCCCTGAATGCCACTAGGGGATGTATCCAGTACTCTATCCCCAAACGGCCGTTGAGGCCGCTGTCCCTGGGCAGGTTTCCATCCAAAGCCACTGCGAGTTTCTCATGTAAGGCTTTAAGTCCGAGCCCTAAATAGAGGGTTTGAGGCAGAGGATTGGTTTCTGAGACAAACTTTAAGCCCGATCCTAAATTCCGAATTCCCCCTCCCAATTGAACCGTGGATTGGGGACTTTCCCAAACAGAAACAAGGCCCCCCACATCTAGAGCCACCGTATGGGCAGAAAAAGAAGCCAGTTTCTCCACGATCCACTTGGAGCTTAAACCGATCCGGAGCCTATCTCCCACCAAAGGACTTCCCCAACCTACAGCTCCCATGGTGTCTCTGGCGGAGGTCTGTCCAAGAGAAGCCCCTCCCTCATCGAAGGAAGGAATCGAACCATAGTTGAGCAGGGAAAAATGCCCCGCGAACGTCCCCAGGGATTTCACCGGATGGGCATAGGCCAGATACTCGTAGGTGATCCCGTCCAACCACTGGGTGTGCATAAAGCCCAATTCTTGTTGAGCTAAGGATCCTAATCCCGCCGGGTTCCAGTACAAGGCCGAGACATCGTCCGCCAAACCCACCGCCGCCTCCCCCATCCCCGCCTGCCTGGCCCCGATGCCTATATTCAGGAAGTCCGCGGAAGACGTGCCAGGACTAGAAGCGCGAAGCTCGAAAGACGAAGCGCGAAGAATGAATAAAAGAAATATCAAAATACGGCACTTTTTCACAATGGTAGTGAGGATACGAATAAGTTCATCCGACGTTCGACTTTTAATATCTTTATTCATTTGGTTCTTCGCGCTTTACCCTTTCTATTTCGCTCTTCTTACTTCGCTCTTCGTGCTTCTACCTCACCACAATCAATTTTCCTTTCGTTTTCTCTTTGTCGTTGGTGATCAAATAGAGATAAACCCCGCTGGCCACATTTTCTCCGCTCGCGTTCTTCACATCCCACGTTGTCTGGCCGTCACCGTCGGTCTCCTCAATGGTGTTCACCAGACTCCCGCTCACGGTATAAATTCGAATCGTGGCCTTGCTGGAAAGGTTCTTGAATGTGATCACTCGGGTCGTCTGTTGGGAAGGAACATACGGCACAGGAAATGCGTAAGAATCTTGGAGGGATGTATCCTGTGCCCCAATGAGAGCAAAGGTTGAAAAGTGGGGCAGGGAAGATGTGACCGTATTGGTCAAGGAGTTCACGCTGCCGCCTGGAATGCGGGTCCAAGATTGGGAGGGCTCATCCAGCCACCACAGGGAAAGTGTTTTTTTTCGAATACGCGTATTGATTCCATCCACGAATCCGTCCCGGTTTATATCATCAAAAGGCACCACGGCTGTAAGCATTACGGCAGGCTGCATCTTACTGCCTGAGTTAGACCAAGCCTCCACCGTGAATGTTTTGATAGGGCTCATAAAACTATCCCGACTGAGAAGATTGCGATTGGCAGACTGGACCATGACGTTTTGGACGGTTGTGGATATTAAAATATACCCCGACCCTGAGAATGCGCCCGCGGGAATGGACAATTTGATCTCCGTAGGAGATACAATCGTGTTACTCACGGCATGGTCGAAAAGGGTCGTAAACCTCCAGGTCGCACCGTCAAATATAGGCCGATTGCCCGTATCCTTGACATCCGTGGTCACCCGCACTTCGTAAGTGTAATTGAACGAAAGAGAACTTGTTGGAGAGAAGGACAGCCTCTTGGTTGCTGAGGAAAACATAATACTCCCAGGGATCACCTGATCTAAACTGTTTCCATCTTTGTCTAAAACAGCTCTTACTGAAAATCCATTATTAAGGCTAGTAGTATCAATACCCATGGTAAACCGGACGGTCACAGAAGTCGTGACATCCACCCCAACTGAATTCGCTACCGGAGCGTATTCTATGACTCCCCCTCGAAGGTCCTGACCCGCGACATAGGAAACAACGTTAGACATGCGTGATACATTGCCCGCAGCATCGCGTGTTTTTAATGCAAAGGTGTAATTTGTTCCAACCGTCAGACCTGTTATGATTTCCGATTCAGGAGTTCCGGCAGGGCCGGAAACGGGCCGGCTGGTTCTCCACACATCTGCCTGACCGAAATTGCCGGGGGTAATAGCCTGGACAGAGGAGTGCCGGATCTCGTAGCTGGCGGCCGTTCCTACGTCCCCATCATCCCCCGGAGCGGTCCAAGAAATCTGCGCCTGGTCATCTCGCAGATACACCGGCGCCGTTGAGAGATCTAAGGTGTCGGCGGGAGGGATGGTGTCACCACCCCCAGGGTTGAGAAACACTGGATCAAGAACCGCAAAGTTGGGAACCCCCTCCCAGTTGAGCGATCCCATCCTTAAATAATAGGTCGTCCCGATGCTTAAATTGGCGAACGTCCATGTGCTTATAGAAAGATCGGAGATGAACTTAAAATCCCACACAGGCAAAAAATCCGACATGGTAGAAACCTCCAGTCGATAACCCTCCGCCGTTTCAGAGGAGACGGCCGGAGGACTCATGGGAAAAGGGTCCCAATGGAGGGTGATAGTTTTAGAGGACATTCCCGTAATTTGTGCTCCCAAGACAGGAGCCGTCAGCGTGGATCTTGAGCCCAAATTTGTGTATTCTGAAACCACTCCCCCAATCTCCGCACGCACGCTCAAGTAATAGGTTGTATTCGGAAGCAATGATGTGAAGGTGGCCGATGTATTGGTCGTTAGGGATGTGGCCACAACGGAATAGCCACTGATCGTAGAAATTTGAACCCTGTAGGTCACCCCTTGTCCATCTCCGTTTATCCCCCACTGGACCGCAATGCTAGAGGCAAAGACTCCTAGGAACGTAGGTGAAACCACTGCAGGGGAAGGCATGGCCCACTGGATCCTATTATTGAGATCATCGTCATATGCTTCTCCCCCTCTCTCGCCTCCCCAGTTCTGCATTGTCCAATTTAGATCCGCGTCCACTCCCTGAACTTTGATGTTGTAGAGAGTCGTATTGGGTCTTGAATTATTGAAAATCAACCCGTAAAACGTGGCTGCACTTTTTAAGTCCTTCGCAGTGATGTAGGAGCTCACGGGAGAATTGCCCTGTCCCGCGAAATCAAAAGTCGAGGAGGACATGGAGAGTGAAGCGCTTCCCGAGAGTTGGACTCCGTTTTCATCAAAATTCGTTATCGTGGAGTAAGCCAGAGTGAATGCCCCCGAATCCACAAACGTATAGTAGGTGGACGAAGAGTCCAGCCGATCCATAATGCTGGGATAAAGAACTGTCCCAAGAAGTTTAAACCCTCCCGATGGATCTATGGTCAGCTTGGACCGGCCTTGATTAAAGCCGGGGCCGGCCCCCCCCAACAGAACCCTCTTCATTACGTTCTGGTCTTGCGAAGCCCCAACAGTTACGAAGGCCACGGAATCAGAAGAATAACTGCCATTGCTAGTTTTTAAAGTAAACCTCAATTTGGGATGTGAGAATGTGCAGGTCCAGCTCGGGGGGCAGGGAATTTGACCCAAGATTCCGGAGCTGGAGCCCTTCACATCCCAGGAGTTGGTAGCCCCGTACGAAACCGTAATCAGTTCTGTCAATGTATTTTGATCGTCGGTCACTACATCTTTAATGGTAAAGCTGTTTAGACCGCTTACCACTGTAGGAGTGCTGGAGGTAGAGGCATACAGTTGATTTAAATAATCCACCGTCAGCGTGCTATCTCGCACCAGATAATCTCCCCATAAACGCATGGTTCCGGTATCAAAGTTTTGGCTAAAGGAGATGATGTATTTACCAGGTTCGTTTAATCCGGAGGAATCTATATCCTTCTGCGAATTCACCCTAGCGCGTTTTAAAGTAAGCCCCCCTTTTCCTGAGACGCCAAAGCCGACCTGGGCTTTTCCGTTGGGCCGCGAATCGCCAGCCCCGTCGTAGCCCAAATTGCCTTCCAGAACCATGGTGTGAGCAGGGGGATTATTGAGATAAAGACCCATTCCTGAATTTGAATATGAATTATTGGACAGCACCACATTATCAATTGAATTATCGAGAGAAATGCCATCTCCCACATTGAGATATGCGTTATTAAACTGCAGAAAATTGCCGGCAGAGTTCCATAAGGAAATCCCATTTTGGTTGTTAGAATACGACTTATTGGAGATTACAGTATTTGAAGAACCAGAGATGTAAATCCCGCTGCCCAAGTTGGACCGCGACTCGTTCAATTCCAGCCTGTTCAGAAGGCAATTATTTTTCAATTCAATGCCATTTCCCAAGTTGGAATAGGCTGTATTGGACAGCAGGGTATTGAGGCCCGCGGTGATAGAAATACCTGCTAATCCATTAGAATAGGAGTTATTTAATTCCAGCACACTTTTATACCCAGCCACATAAATGCCGACACCAGAGTTCAAATAGGAGTTATTGTTTTGCAAGTTATTATACCCACCTTCTATATAAATGCCTGTAGTAGCATTGGAGTACACATGATTTAACCTTATGGAGTTAAAGTCCGATAGACCTCTGACACTAATGCCGGAACCGTTTGAATAAACATTATTGGATGTCAAGCTGTTTACATCGGCGTAATACAAATTGATTCCATCCCCGTTGGAGTATACGCTGTTGGATGTTATCGTGTTGTTTCCACCTTGGTAAATATCAATCCCCCAAGAAGAATTGGAATGTATTTGATTGCGTGTTATGATGTTGTAACTGGAGAGATAAGACAACCCAATCCCAAGATTATTGCCATACAAAAGATTGGAATCTATTGTAACGTGGCCCGATCCAATATAAACTCCCATATGCCCATCATGAATCGCGGAATTTGATATAGGGCCTACTGGATTAACAGTGCTGCCCTGGCAGTATATGCCATAAAATGGAGCACTGGGGGTTGCCCCCAAATAGGCGAACTCTCCATATTTCAAATAAAAACTCGTAGAATAAATTGAAATATAGGAACTATTCCCATTGATATTAGTTCCGGCTGACCTAACAAGCACATTCCTGGTAAGATTCCCCACCATGATTGTTCCTGTAGAATAGTGGGTGTACGTCAAAGGAACATTCCAAGAAATGGTTTTGGGGTCCGTCCCCGTGATGTTGGTTATGGTCCTGCGTTCGGTGGAATCGGTGCCGTTTCCTTGAGTGGGACCGATTGTGATCTCATCCCCGATGTTCCAACCTGAAGCATCCGAACCCGAAATTTGAAGGCTCGTATCCACCCCAGCTATAACATTAGTCAATGAAACACCGAATGGAGATTTGGTAGCGCCTCTGACAAAGAAAGACCCATTTACAATCAACCCGTACTGGCCGGCCTTGCTTCCCAAGGCCAGGACCAGGGTGGCATTGACTCCCCCTGGGATCGGCTCGGCTTCTGTTCCCATATCCAATGTCCCGCCGCCATTAACGCTGATATCTCCTCCCACCAGGGTTAAACTGCTGCTCACCACCCGGCTGAAACTCAACGTTCCGTTTATAGTCGTGGTGGAGGCGGTGGCGTTCAAGGTGTCTACCGTAACCACATGCCCGCTATTTATGGTAACGGAATTACACGAAATGGGAACACTCCCTGAATCCCAAGTACTGGGGCTGGACCATAGACCGGTTCCGAGACTGGATGCTGGACCACACTGGGCATGGGCAAAATGGCTCAAGGATCCCGAAAAAGATAGAAAAATAAATAATAAAATACCCTTTCTCGATGTATGGATCATGGACTTAAATGACTTGAGATGGAATCTCATAGGTGGCTTTCCTTAAATAGTGTAGAAGAACAGGATAAATATTTCCTGAAGGAATGATGAAAAAACAGTAAATAGAGAATTTAGGTGCAGGTCATAGGGTATTCCCGTGCGGTCACAAATAAGGGCAAAAAGTGTGGGGATGTGTGTGGAAAGTGTGGGGAATTTTTTAGGGAACATTTAGGCCTTGACAAATATAACCAATTGGCTATACTATCATAAAGGGCTCCTATCCATTCTGTGACTTCTCAACTGTACGTCCTCTATTTCAAGCCCGCGGGTACCACCCAGAGCCCTGATGAAAAAAGTACGATGAAAAAGTTCGGCAAACCGATAGAGGCTTCCATTCAGGAAGGCATGAAGGACCCTGAGTACAGAAAACATTATATGCAGTACCAAGTTAGAACGGCCATCGCCACGGTGATAAAGTCCTTGCGAGAAATCAAGGGCATGACACAAAAGGGGTTAGCGGAAAAATCGGGTATTCCACAACCACAAATCGCCAGATTGGAAAGCCTAGAGGATGAGCGCATCCCCGGCTTGGAGCAATTGGTCAAGATATTCGCGGCTCTGGACTGCAGAGCATTTTTTGAGATTGTTCCCCCCATCAAAACTCACGCAGAAAAAAGGGAAATCGTTTTAGTCTAAAAATGAAAAAAAGTTGGTCGAATGTGAGACGCTACCTTATTTAGTAAAATTTTGAGTCAGCAAAATTTTAAGCCCCGTTCAACTAGCGACCCAGTCCCACCGTCTGTCCCTTCTACTTTTAACCTTATAAGGTCGGGACTGTCCCGTCCTTGATGGATTTTAGGAAGAGGGACTGAGCTGAT
>JACQJM010000019.1 GCA_016205045.1 Elusimicrobiota bacterium
CCTCACCCCTCACCCCTCACTTGTCTATATCTGCTCTATCTGCGGCAAGGTAGCGCGTGGACTCAGACCCGTCGTCTGCACCGTCTGCCGAGCCCCTGCGGAGAAATTTGAACTTCTAAAACCTCAAGACATAGAAACCCTGGCCCAGAAAGAGGGAGGATTGACCGAAGAAATCACTTTTGACGGGGTGAAACTGAAGTGGACTCAAGAGGCTAAAACCGAGTTTATTCGGATTCAAGATGGTTACTTAAGGCGAAGAGCCCTGGCCCAACTGGAAAAAGCGGCTCGAATGCGAGGGCTCTCCGTCATCAGCAAGGAGTTGATGTCTGAATTTGTAGGCCGTGTGATGTCCGACAAAGAAAACCCCATCCAGGTGACACCCCATGTGGCGGTAGAAAACGAAGTGGCCTCCCCCCTCCCTTTACCTCAAAAATGGGAGAAAATGAGTTCCCCTTCTACTTTAGAACAACTGGGAAACTTTCAATGGACGGAAGAGGCCCTGTCACGGCTATCACGAGTTCCTTCTGGATTTATGAGAGACAATACGCGACTCAAAATCGAGGAGTACGCCAAAGAAAAAGGAATCGTGAATATTAACTTAGAAGTGGCCGAGGCTGGAATTGCCAGAGCGCGTGAACTCATGGCGGAAATGATCAGCGGTTATTCCTCAGGGAAGAAATGAAAAAACTAATCTGGGTTGCCTCTTTCACCTCGGTTCTTGTGGGGATCGGATTTTTTGTCACCCAAAAGCTGTTCAGCCACAACTTTCACATCACAGGCACCATTGGTTTAGACCCCAACTTAGAATCGAGAGCCAAACGACCCAACACTGTCCTATTTCTCATTGCTAAAAACCACGCCGGTATCCCCGTGGCTGTCAAAAGAATTATTAATCCTCAATTCCCATTAAAGTTCGAAATAGACTCCGAAGATCTAGTGCTTCCTGGAGGCAGTTGGACAGGCCCTCTTCATGTGGAAGTTCTAGTGAATAATCATGGCCATGCTGGGGTTATCCTTCCAGGAGATTTAACGGGTTCTCACTCCACTCTAGTGGCTACGGGAAGCACACCCATCTCTATCACCGTGGATAAGGTTCTCAATAAACCTGACCCGCACTCCTAATTATTTTATTTAGGGGGAGACTCCTGGACGAGCATCACTGGAATTCCATCCCGGATAGGAAAACGTCTGCCGCAACCAACACAGCAAAGCAACGCCTGTTCTTCAAGAACAGGTTTTTTACATTCAGGACACGCCAACACTTTGAGCAGTTCAGGATCTATCATTTCCTTTAATCACTTCTAAGCTACCGTGAGGTCTGCCACTCGAAACGTAGGAGAGCCCGTAGAACCATAAAACGTCAAGTCATCTGCCACGGCATCTATTTGCTGCAATAGCTCCAGAACCGTGCCGGAAATCATAGCTCCTTTGACCCCATGGGTAATTTTACCTCTCTCAATAGCCACCCCAGAGACTCCCACGGAAAACTCACCCGAAACAGAGTCCGCCATATGCATGCCCATTACATCCAAAATCAAAATACCATCCTGAGTATCTTGAATCAATTTTTCCTTAGACCAATTCCCAGGGCTTAAGTAGAAATTAGAAGAACCAGGACTGGGAGTGCCCTTGAAAGAAGCTCGATTGGCAGAACCATTGGAAACTCGTTTATCTTTGGCCGCCGTGTAGGTGTCATATAAAAACTCCTTTAAGATCCCTTCTCCTATAAGCACCTTTGTCCGCGTAGGGACTCCCTCATCATCAAAAAGGCTGGTAGCCAATCCCTTGGGTCTGCGCGGATCATCTAAAATTTGAACCTGAGAACTACCGACCTTCTTCTCCATCTTACCTCTAAAAATAGACTTGCCTCTTTGAACTTGATCCGCACATAAAGCCTGAGCCATCAAATCCAAAAACTCACCGGCCACCCAGGGATCGAACACGACCGAACGCCTTCTTGTAGGAAGTTTTTGACTTCCCAAAAGGACCGCCGCTCTTTCGGAAGCCTGGCGCGCCGTACGTCCAAAGTCCAGATCTTTGGAAAATCGGCATGACTGAGAGGAAGAACCTATCTGTATTTCCGATCCCTGTTCAGCCACAGCTGAAAGTCCCACTTCACAATAGGTTCCTTGTTCTAATGCCTGAACGCCCAATGTGTTTGCCACCACCACCTCTCCGCTCGATTCTGAGTAACCCAAACGCACCACCCGCCTGATGCGGGAATCCGCTTGCATCGCCTGAGATTCCATCTGCTTTAAAAATTCCAGCTTATTTAAAAGCGGATCAGAGAAAAGCGAGGGGTCCCACAAGGTGTCCCTCAGGGCTCGGTCAGAGCCTGGCTGAATTTTCTGATCTGGATAAGGCAATTGGCGAAAAGAGTCTTTGGGAAGAAGATGGATCTGATTGGCGACGGTCCTAAATAACTCCTGAATAGAATCTAGGCTAAGATCAGCTGCGTAAGCAAAACCCATACGCCCTTCCTGGACGACCCTTACTCCCCCGCCAAAGTACTGCCTATCCTGAAGGGTTTCCAACTGCCCTTCTCTCACTTCCAAAGATCTTTCTTGTCCTCTCACGAGATACACCTCAGACTGCAGAGCGGGGTTCTCGCGCTTCATCCAGCCCACCGCCTCCAGAGCCAATGTGTCTAGAGATGAGGGATGAGGGATGAGGGATGGGCTAGAAGAAAAATCTGATTTTCCCCTCATGACTCATATCTCATAACTCATATCTCATCACTTCCAGCTGCTCCATCCCATGTACATTAAGATCAGCCCCACCATCAATGAAATCATTCCCCATTTTTTACGTTCCAACGCAATATAGGCATCGTTAAACAAGTACTCTCTTAAAAAGAAATTCAGCCGGGAAATGGCTTGGGGCTAATATAGATACCCTAATCCTAAAAGAAAAAATATAATTCCCAACAATACTTTAATTAGCGGATAAATTCTCACGATGGTTGTATTGGTTCATGGCTTTCTCAATCCCATCCGATATTACGCACTCCAGCGCTTCCGTAGCTCGAGTCAGCATCTCTTGAACCTTCTTCTGTTCGGTAGAGCTAAAACATCCCAAAACAAAGTCTACGGGATCTCCGGAAGAAGGGCCTATCCCCAACCTCAAACGAGGGACGTCCTGAGTTCCTAATTGGGACACAACGGATTCCATGCCCTTATGGCCCCCCGCAGAGCCTTTTAAGCGAATCCGCACCTCCCCTAAGGGAAGGTCCATCTCATCATAACAAATCAAGATGCGGGAAGAAGCGATGCGGAAAAAATTAACTAAGGCAGAAACAGCCTCTCCTGACTCATTCATATAAGTCAGGGGCCGAGCCAGAATAAGGGTCTGCCCCCGAGGGAGCGTTGCCTCACACGTTTTGATTAAGCCTTTCTGTTTCCAATCGGACCACTGGCTAAAAGGGAGCTCGGTTTTATGCAGGTAATGATTGACGAGATTGGCACCCAAATTATGCCGCGTACCTTGGTAACGCGACCCAGGATTCCCCAACCCCACAACCAAGCGAATCACGAAAGAAGGGATGAGGGATGAGGGATGAGCTTTTATCAATTGCCTTTCTCATATCTCATAACTCTTCACTCATAACTATTTCTTTTGGGCTGGGGCTGTGGCCGCGGGAGCGGGCGCCGCTTTCCCCTTCTCCGCAGGCTTTGGAGCCCCGGAAGCCGCAGCAGCCTCCTCTGTTCCCTCCTCCTTCTTTCCCTTGGCAATAACCTCAGGCTCTGCAGCAGCTCCCTCGGCCGCAACCGGTACGGGAGCCACCTCTTCCTCTGCGGGCACCACCACATTGACCACCATGTGTTGGGGATCTTCTAAAACCTCTAAATCCGCCGCCACGTTCAGATCCTTCACCATCAGCCCGTGAGCGATATCGAGAGAAGATACGTCCACGGGGATCTCATGAGGAATTTGTGTAGGCAAACATCGGATTTTAAGCTCCCGCAATATGTGCTCTAAAATTCCTCCATGCAGCTTAACTCCCGGCGCCTCCCCCACAATTTTAAGCGGAACTTTCACTTCAATTTTCTCTTTCATGGAAATTCTCTGAAAATCGATATGGATGGGGCGATCGGTAACGGCATGATGTTGAATAGCCTTGAGAATAACCG
The DNA here is from genome assembly GCA_016205045.1 of Elusimicrobiota bacterium. Lineage (GTDB taxonomy): Bacteria > Elusimicrobiota > Elusimicrobia > JACQJN01 > JACQJN01 > JACQJM01. The sequence continues at coordinate 4,131 of JACQJM010000019.1, forward strand.
TATCAGAGCCCCCGGGATGCTCCAGCTTCACGATGGCATTGGTTCCCCCCGAACGCACCACCCTCACCAAATCTTCCTCCAAAACCACCACGGAAACGGGCTCTTTCTTCCCGCCATATACCACGGCAGGAATTTTCTGAGTCCGTCTCAATATTTTCGTGCCCGCCTTGGTTATATTTTTATCTTTTAATTCTGCCTTCAATGTAATTTGATCCATGATATTTACACTCCGTATTTCTACACAAATAGTTCACTAATAGAAAGCCCGCGGTGATTGCGCCCAATGGCCTCCCCTAATAGAGGAGCCACCGACAGCACCTTTATCTTAGACTTGTCATGAGAAGGAATGGGAATGGTATTGGTCAGAATCAGTTCCTGTAAAGCTGAGGCCTCCACCAATTCCAAGGCATTTCCCGATAAAACCCCATGGACGCACAGGGCATAAACGTGAGTCGCTCCTTTCGCTTTAACGATATTGGCCACCTTGGTCAGGGTTCCTCCCGTATCGATCATATCATCTAAAATAATCGCGGTTTTCCCCTTCACGTCTCCGATCACGTTATAAATGGAGGCTTCGTTGGGTTTGGGTCGTCGTTTGTCGATGATGACCAGTCCCACCCCAAGCCTTTTGGCAAATGCCCTGGCCCTTTCCACCCCTCCCACATCAGGAGAAACCACGACTCCCTTAGAAATCTTTTGACGCTTGATATAATCTAAAAAAACGGGTGTGGCAAACAGATGATCCAGGGGAATATCGAAAAACCCCTGAATCTGGCCCGCATGGAGATCCAATGTAATAATGCGGTTCGCCCCCGCCGAGGTGATGAGATTGGCAACCAATTTGGCCGAGATGGGAACACGAGGCTCCGTTTTGCGGTCGGCGCGGGCATAGCCGTAATAGGGAATGACCGCGGTGATCCTGCCCGGGCTCGCTCGCCTTAAAGCATCCAAGATCACCAAAAGTTCCATAAGATTTTCGTTTACCGGGCGGCAGGTAGACTGCACCACGTAACAATCACACCCACGCACATTCTCATGGATTTGAACGTTCACTTCCCCATCGGCAAAACGTCCCACCGTGGCTTTCCCCACATGAACCCTCAACTTGCGGGCAATCTCTTGGGCTAGAGGAAGGTTGGCGTTTCCGGAAAAAATCTTTAAATCCCCTATAGGTCTCATTTCTTCTTATGGTTGAAAGATTTTATGACTTGCCGGGATCTGGCAATGGCCAAACTATCTTCCGGAACATCTTCCGTGATAGTGGAACCGGCACCTATCTTGGCTCCCCGCCCGATGCGCACGGGAGCCACCAAATTCACGTTGGATCCGATGAAGACCTTAGGTCCCACCACAGTCTTATGCTTTTCAGTCCCATCAAAATTACAGGTGATGGTTCCAGCGCCTATATTGACCTCTTCAGCGATATCGGCGTCCCCCACATAGCTCAAATGAGGAACCTTGGAACCAAAGCCTATTTTTGAAGCCTTGATCTCGGTAAAATTACCCACCCTCGCTCGGGGTCCCACCACGGAACCCGGTCTTAAATTAGCGAAAGGCCCCACCGAGGATTTCTCCAAGACGCGACTGTCTACCACACAAGAGCCCATGCGCACTTCCGATTCATTGCTGATGAGAGCGTTTTCTAGATAGACAAATGGTCCGATCTGGCATTGTTTTCCTATCTTGGTTTGGCCCCTCAGGATGGTTCCAGGCTGCAGGACAGAATCTTGCCCGATCTCCACATCCGCATCCACATAGGTATGGGTGGGATCCACAATAGTCACCCCAGAAAGCATCAAACGCTCCAAACCCCTGCGATTAAAAATACGTTCTACTTGAGACAGCTGAATCTTGGAATTGACTCCCAAAATTTCCTCCGGATTAGGGCTTAGATAAGCGGTGACTCTTCCCCCCTTTGAACGAACCAACTCCACGGCGTCCGTCAAGTAATATTCCCGTTTGATTCCCTTGGGAGTCAGGGATTTGAGCACCTCTAAGAGCGCGGCCGTCTCAAAACAGTAAACCCCGGAATTGACTTCACTGACGGCCAACTCCTTACTGTTCGCCTCTGCGTCCTCTACGATCTTTAACACATCTCCCATAGGACTACGCAAGATGCGGCCATACCCCTTCGGATTAGGAAGTTTAGCGGTCAGCAACGTGATTTGGCTTTTCTGCTCCTGGTGGAGTTTCAAAAGAGAAAAAAGAGTTTCGAAGGTCAGCAGAGGCGTATCCCCACAATAGACCAGCACACTTTGAAATTTCTTCAAAAAAGAGGACGATTCCATCACCGCATGCCCACTGCCCAAGGTCTGCTTTTGTTGAACGAAGGTCAGGGGGCGAACCACTCCCCATTTTTTTATATTCTGTTGCACTTCCTCCCGAACCACATCTCCCTTGTGACCCACCACTAAACCAATGGCTTGAGGTTTTAATGCATTGGCCTGTCGCAAGAGAAAATAGAGCATGGGGTATCCCCCCACAGAAAGCAGTACTTTGGGCTGAGAAGATTCCATACGCGTCCCTTGTCCCGCCGCTAGAATAAGGACGGCCAAGCCGTGATTGGCAGATTTATTTCTCATTTCATGAGCCTCAACGCGAATAAAACTCGAATATCAAGCGAATGAATGCGAATAAGTTTAGGCTCTTTTTGATTCGCGTCCATTCGCATAGTCATTCGCATCCTATTCGCATGATCTTTAGATCGCTCCGGGGCTAGGGCTCGAACCTAGAATAGGAGATTCAAAGTCTCCTGTGTTACCGGTTACACCACCCCGGAATCTAAGGGCTCGGTAAGAAATAAGTGACACAACTCGCCATGACAATTTTGCCTGCCTGTCCGGTAGGCAGGGAGCGAAACAAGGAGAAAGGAGCGAGGCGATGCTGGAGGC
>JACQJM010000168.1 GCA_016205045.1 Elusimicrobiota bacterium
TAAGAAGTATCTTAAGAAAAACATAAATAAGCTATGTAATGATTGTAAAAATAGGATAGAGAAAAATCCACTGAGAGCTCTGGATTGTAAGCGAGAGAAACCCGAGATTAAAGAGGGGGCGCCTCGATCTCTAGATTCTTTATGTCCGGATTGCCGAAATCACTTTGGGGATCTGCAGGGGTATTTAAAACAAGAGGGCATTATTTACTCTTTAGATCCGTATTTAGTTCGAGGGTTGGATTACTACAATCGCACCGCCTTCGAGGTGGTGGCTCAAGGCATCGGCAGCCAAGATGCCATCGCGGGAGGAGGGCGTTATGACACATTGGTGGAGTCCATGGGGGGGCCCGCCACCCCCGCCGTAGGATGGGCTATGGGGGTGGATCGGTCTCTTCTTACGAAGGGAGAATCTCAAAAGGACCATTCCGGTCCTATCAGGGTGTTTGTGGCGGCGGCTGAGGATATTCCCGAAGCCAAGAAATTTGCTTTTGGAAAGCTGCAAGAGTTGAGGCAGCAGGATGGTTATGTGGTGGGCGCGGGGTCTTTCCATAAGAGTCTGAAGGCTCAATTTAGAGAGGCGGAACAGTTTTCTGCCCGCTACATATTGATTTATGGAGAAGATGAAGTGAAAACAAGAAAGTGTACTATCAAGGACTTTTCCACCGGGAGCCAAAAACAGATTCCGGACGATGTCCAATCCCTAAAAAAAGAATTAAACTAAGGGCTCAAATGCTTGAAACCTCCTTGCGAGAATTGGGTTGCGGAGAAGTCAGAATTTCCCATGAGGGGAAGTCCTTATATTTTTGCGGGTGGATACACTCCCGTCGGGATCATGGGGGACTCCTTTTTTTGGATTTAAGGGATAGGACGGGAATGGTTCAGTTAGTCGTCAACCCACCACCTGCTGGCGAAGCTGAATCAGCGCCTTCAGGGCGCTCAGCAGGTGGTGGGGTCAACCCTTCTCAAGCGGAATTATTTAAAGTTGCCGACTCCCTGCGCAGTGAGTTCCCTGTTCGCGTGAGGGGAACCGTTCGGAAACGCCCCCAGGGGACCGAGAATAAGAATCTGGCGACTGGAGAGGTGGAAATTCCTCTGGAATCCCTGGAAATTCTTAACACATCCAAAACCTTGCCCTTCGAAGTGACGGATTTCGTAAACGTTTCCGAAGAGGTAAGATTAAAATACCGTTATTTAGATTTGAGACGTTCTAAACCCCTGTATAATCTTCAACTGCGTCATCAGGTGGCGCAGACGGTGAGAGAAACTCTCAATAGTCATGGATTTTTAGAGGTGGAAACTCCTCTGCTGACGAAATCCACCCCGGAGGGAGCCAGGGATTTCTTGGTGCCTTCCCGTCTCTCCCCAGGATGTTTTTATGCGCTGCCTCAATCCCCGCAGATGTTCAAACAGATCCTGATGGTATCGGGGTTGGAAAGGTATTACCAGTTCGCCCGCGCTTTTCGGGATGAGGATTTAAGATCGGACCGTCAACCTGAGCATACTCAGATCGATTTGGAAATGTCCTATGTTCAAGAAAAGGATGTTCATGATCTAGTGGAGGGGATGATGGTGGAACTGTTTAAGAAGGTGATGGGAGTAGATATCCCTAGGCCATTTCCTAGTTTTACGTTCAACGAAGTGATGAGAAAGTACGGTTCTGATAAGCCTGACCTTCGCCATGAGATGGAAATTACAGATTGTTCCGAAATTTTTAAAGAAACAGGCTTTAAAGTGTTTGGAGAAGTTCTAAAAAAAGGAGGAGCCATCCAAGTTTTAAAAACCAATGGGGAGCTGATTCAATCTCGTCAAGAGATAGATCGCTTGACAGAGCTGGTGGTCAAGCAAGGAGCCAAAGGGTTGGCCTGGATTCAGTGGAAAGATCAGGGTCCAGAGTCCCCTATTGTTAAGTTTTTGTCTGAGAAGGAGTTAAATTTTCTGAAGCAAAAACTTTCGATTTGTTCAGGAGACACTCTTTTCTTTGGAGCAGCGGATTCCCTGAAGGCAGCACAGCATCTGGGAGTCTTGAGGCGAGAATTGACTCAGAAACTGAAACCCAGCCGGGCGTGGCAATTTCTGTGGGTCAAACACTTTCCCTTATTGGAGTGGGATGAAGAACTGAAGCGATGGACATTTACTCATAATCCCTTTACGGCTCCTTTGGACGAGGATTGGAAAAAGCTAATGAGGGGGGAGTATAGGGAAGACCAAGTCCTCTCTCATCAATATGACTTAGTGCTAAATGGGGTGGAGCTAGCTTCGGGATCTATTCGCAATCACCAAAGAGGGGTGCAGGAAAAAATATTCTTGCTGATGGGATACAGCAAAGAAGACGCGCAGAAGAAATTTGGACTCCTTTTGGACGCTTTGGAGTATGGAGCTCCTCCGCATGGAGGAATTGCATTAGGCTGTGACCGTTTGGTGGCTTTAATGGCGGGAGAGGAATCTATTCGAGAAGTGATTGCTTTTCCCAAGACCCAGAAAGGAATTTGTCCTTTGAGTGAAGCGCCCACCACTGTGGATCCCAAGCAGTTGAAAGAACTAAAGATAAAGCTGGACCTATAATCCCAAAAAGAAATGGAGCCGAGGGGAGTTGAACCCCCGACCTCTTCCTTGCGAAGGAAGCGCTCTCCCAACTGAGCTACGGCCCCGAAATCCTCAAAATCTGTTGTTCGGGCCAGTCCTATTCGTATTTCCCATCGAAATAGGGCGGCCCCAAAAACAATAGAATGGAATTTTACTATTTTTTCTTCTTTTTCAGTTCTTCCTGGTCCTTCTTTATCCTCTGCTTGGCCTTGATGTGTTCATTGAAATTTATATTAAAGATATGTCTTCCGGTTTGATCCGCCACGAAGAAAAGAGCGTCGATTTTAGCCGGGGAAAGAGTTGCCTGAATTGATTTTAATCCTGGATTGCAGATGGGGCTGGGAGGAAGACCCGTATTAATGTAGGTGTTGTAGGGAGATGGGGTCAGCAGGTCTTTGAAATTGACTCCTTTTTTCCAGTATGTCTTTTGCCTTTGGTTGTAGCCCAAAGCGTATTGCACCGTGGGGTCCGCTTCTAACCTTCTTTTTTTGTTCAAGCGGTTCATGTAGACGGCAGCGATGAGTGGTTTTTCCAGCGCGATGACGGCTTCTCGTTCCACAATAGAAGCTAAGATCAACGCCTCTTTAGAACTTATTTTTTGAGCCTGATATTCGCGAAAAAGAGGAGCTGTTTGTTGTTCAAACTCCTCTTCCATCACACGCACCACCGTGGAAGCTGGAGTCTCAGGGTCAAAGAAATAGGTGCTGGGGAAAAGTTTTCCTTCTAGTTTTTTGCGTCTGACAATTTCTAAAAAAGAGTTTGCGGAACAGACTCCTTGGGCTTGTAATCTATCAGCAATTTCTTCAGCCCTCCATCCTTCCGGAATGGTGATTCTTATATAGTTTTTTTGGCCGTGAAAAAGAGCCCACAGAACTTGAAGGGAGGACATGTGTTCCCGAAGTTTGTAATCTCCAGGTTTTAGATGCTTATCCAGATGGCTTAATTTGGCGAACTGTCGGAAAAATACAGAAAATCTAAGAACCTTGTTCTGGGTCAGAAGTTCTCCTACCTGGAAGGCCGAAGCCCCTTTGGGGATCTCTAGGGTCACTTCCTGGCCTGTTTGAAAAAAGAGTAGGCACAGCAATCCTAGAGCGACCAGGCTTAACCACGGCCAGAGAGTCTGACGAGGCTTGATTTTTTCCACCGGGGTCAGGTCTTTCCTTTTAGCGCAGTATTCTCCTTTTTGGTTTTCCTAATTCTTCTACTGACAGTGGTATAGTGAATTCCTAAGTGATTACCAATTTCTCTTTGCAGATAGCCTTGTTGAAAAGCTAGAGCTATTTCTTCTGACGTTCCTTTTTGAAGGATTTTTGACAAAGGCTCGCGCTGGGGCAAGGTTTGAATTTTTGGAATTTCGGAGGATCGTGCCATGAAGTCTTTTTTTTCATTTCGAAGGGATTGGAGAAATGAGTCACTTCCCAAATAAATAGAGTTCTTTAATTTGTCCCAGAGAGAAAGGCCGATACCCTGTAAAACGAACTCCATGTATCGTTGTTCGGCGTGGGTTTTTTCGTTGTTAAAATAAGCCAAGATGGGATCGATGGTGAGAAAGAGGGGGGAGTTCTCTAATCCGGCGGTAGCTTTAAAACTACTCCAGGCCCAGTCACCGGGGTATTGGACCATATGGGCTCTGACTGGGTTTAGGACAATGTAGCGGCAGAGTTCAAGCAGGTAGGTATTTTTTTCTACGAGAATAGCTTTAAAACGCCCTTGAAACAAATGGCCTATGCGTTGGTATCGATGATTGAAATTTTGGGTATAGATCCCATTGAGTTGGCGCATGCCTCGTGAAAGGTTCGGAACAGGAGTTTCTATGAGGAGATGGTAATGGTTATCCATGAGACAATAAGCAAAACAGTACCAATTGAAATGATTTATTGTTTCATTAAGTATTTTTTGAAAACAGAGTCGATCTTGATCGTCAAGATATATTTTTTGACGTGCATTACCCCGACTTGTGATGTGATAGAGGGCTCCAGGGTATTCAATTCTTAAGGGACGAGCCATAAGTTTAGGGTAGCATATAGAAGGTTCAATGAGAAGTTTTTTCAAAATGCTTCATAGAAAGACCTGACCCCAATAGTGCAATAGTGCAATAGCCTTAGGGTTTGGCAGATTCTGTTCTTAGCTCATTCATGTGAACGGCCCGAATAGGGGTTGTTCCTGCGGTGAGTGTAGTATCGGTCCATGTGGGGGTAACATCCACCACGCTTTCGGCCGCCTCCACATTGGTGCGAAGTTCGGAGATGTGAACGGTGCGGACGATGGATGTCCCTGCGGTGAGGGTGGAATCAGTCCAAGTGGCGGCGGAGAGGCCGCGGAACAATCTCACATTGTCCACCACGCTTCTGAGCTCTGTGATGTGCACCGTTCGGACGGAAGGGGATGTGGCGGTGATGGTGGGATCGGTCCAGGCCCAGTTCCCTCGGATCAGTATCCTAAGTTTGTTGGACCAAGTGCTCGTGGCGACGCCGGTTTCATAAAAGGAAGATCGGACATAAAGGGTGGTGGTGTTGGTGACCAGATCTGCTTGTGGTGTGAAATAGATCGTGGTTCCCGGAGTGGCAGGCATGTTCGTCCAGCCTGATGAGTTGAGCCCGTAGATATTAGTGGTGGTACTGGTTACCTCAAATCCAGTGCTGGTGGAGAAAGAGATGGTGGCATCGGTGCGGTTAGCTCCTGTGATGGGTACCAGAAATTTCATTTTCGGTCTACGGTTAATGGTGTATCCTGAATTATGGGAAGGAGTGACCCAGGTGGGTGGCACCGTTGCGGTGTAGGTTCTTCCGGAGTAAACTTGGGATAAACTCGGAGCAGTTCCTATATAGATAAGTTTTACGGTGCCGCCGTTGGCTGTTTGGGCGCTGGCCGTGTTCGTGGAGCCCCGAACGTCTATCATGCCGCTGAGGGTCATGCAGTTGGAGCCATTGCACCAAGCCAAAATTCCTCCTCCTGATCCACCGCCTCCGGTTCCTCCATAGCCTCCGTTTCTTCCAACAGAACCACCACCTCCGCCTCCACCCCCTGCCCCACCACAACCAAACCCATCTCCGCCAATATCACCATCATTTCCTGGAGAAGGACTTCCTTTGGCGCCCTCGCTTCCTCCCAGTCCACAAGCCGCATCCCCCCCAATGAACCCATCATTGCCTGTATAGCTTACGACACTTCCGCTGGCCCCTGCGGCAGCCAGCACTCCCGATGAAATAATGACCCCGGTAGAGTTGAGGGTGAATGTGCTTGAGGAGTAAAGTTTAACATAGCCTCCCCCAGATCCTCCAGATCCTCCATTTCCTCCGGCTCCCCCTGCCCCAACCCCGGCTCCTCCATCCCCTCCGGTTCCTCCGGTGTCATCAAAATTCCCATCACAGCCTCCACCCCCACCTCCACCCCCTTGACTACCTGCAGCACCCCCGCCTCCCTTTGCTCCGCTACCCCCTCCGGAGCCGAGATTTAAGGATTCATCTGTGGAGGAGTCGCCATTTCCTGAGGCTGTGGCGTATCCTCCATTTACTCCATACCCTCCCAGGGCGCCTAAGTTAGAAGTACCTCCTACTCCTCCGACTCCCCCTGAGCCTCCGCAGTTCCCTTTGTTTCCTCCATTGCCACCAGAGGCTGTTCCTCCTGACCCTGCCGTTCCTCCGTTCCCTCCAAAAGATCCATTTCCGGAAGATCCCGCATTTCCATTTGAGCCTGCAGAGCCGGCAGTTCCGTTTGCACCAGCGGTACCACCGCCGCAAAATCCGCCACCGAGTCCGGTCACTCCCAACCCTCCAGAGCCACCGGAGCTGCCCGCCGTAGACCCTCCCCCGCCACCGCCGCTTGCTGTGGCGCCTCCCGTGTACCCTTGTCCCGAGGCGGTGATGGTGCCGCTGATCACCATGGAGTCGGCATGAATCTCTAGCGAGTTTCCGTAAGAAGTAGCGGTTCCTGAGGTCACCCGAATTGTGACCCCCGAGTTGAGGGTAAATGTGGTAATTCCCCAGTGAACCCCCGCAGCCCATGTGTCGGCGGAGACGGTCCAGGCCGTGTTCTCATGATCCCCTCCTCCCGTGCTGGTCCAGGCTGCATAGGAAGAAGTAGGTAGAAAGTAGAAGGTAGTAAGTAGAAGAAAACAAGCAAAAATGATGGAGGACAGGTCCAATTTTTTATGTTGATTTTTGAACCAGGGACTGTTATACTTAAAAAGGAGCCGATTATGAAGAAGAGAATTTATCAATACACTGTTTTTGTAGAGTCCTGTGAGGAAGGGGGATATTTTGCGGATTGTCCTTCCCTTTCGGGTTGTCATGTCCAAGGAGAGACGCTTGAGGAATCTTTGAAGGAGATGAGGGCAGCGATCAAGGCTTACCTGGACGATTTGAAAGCTCACCATGAACCAATTCCCCAACCGCTTCAAGTTACCATTGCATCTATCGGAGTATCTGTTTAGGTGGGTTCTCGATTTCCTGCAGTAACGGCCAAGCAGGTTATCCGTGTTCTTAATCAGCTTGGATTCAGGCTGACTCGCCAGGCAGGTACGAGCCACGCAGTCTATCGAAGAGATTCCGACAACCGGAGAACCATAGTTCCCATCCATCCCGGTCAGATTCTCAAACGGAAAACTCTCAAAGCCGTCCTTCATGATATCGCTCTCTCCATAGAAGAATTCCGAAAGTATCTCTGAGACGTGGGGTCAGGTCTTGCAATCACACATTTTCTAAAAAAGGTAGCAGCTACCTTTTTGCAACGTGTGCTATAAGAACCAGGTTCTTTTATA
>JACQJM010000020.1 GCA_016205045.1 Elusimicrobiota bacterium
ACATAAATATGTATATTTGTCAATATAACTATACATATATCATGGGCATGGCAATCGAACGCCTCCGCTCTGCCGACGCGCTTTGCGCTCGGCAGAAGCGTTTGGTTGACTGATCATCTCTCACGCTGAAATGAGGCCACGCAATGCTTTCTCGGCTTTCTTGTCACCAAGCTTAGAAATTTCAGAATGAGACGGGGGATAAGGCAGGTAGATCTAGCTCGAAAACTGGGAATTCATAAGGTTTCTCTCCATCGGTATGAGAAGAATCTTTCACGACCTCAGCTTGCGGTACTTAAAAGATTGATGGAGAAATACAGTTTAGAAAAGGATGATTTTTTGAGAAAGTTTATGAACAACGACGGAGTTTGAGAGTATGGCGCAACAATAAGTTTAACGGTTCCCGTAGGCCTGTTCTCTGGCAGCCACCAGTTGGGCTACTTTAGCAAGTAGCTCATCCGGGACGACCATCAGATGGCAATGGAGTGCCCTGGCTTGGTTGATTACTGAAGAGAGCCTGGGGTCGTGGGTAGAACTCTCTACACGGGCCACGTGAGGCTGTTTAACCCGAAGTGTTCTGGCCACGGTCTTCTGCGAAAGCCATCTCCGGCGCCGCATGATGGAAAGCTGAGTAGGCAGGGGGAGCTCCGCAAACTGCTTGGTATACTCTTGAGCAAGCTTAGGATTTTTAGCGAGCATCTGCTGGAGATGCACGTCGAATCCGCTCTGGGTCACTTTTCTCATAACATTCCCCTCATTCGCTTTCTAGATAACCGGATATCGTCCAGTGGAGTCTTGACACTCTTCTTCTCGATGGCATGCAGCAGCCAGGCACACCCACGTTCCACACAGAAGAATATCCGGTACTGCACTCCCTCGAAAAGCCTCTTGTGCTCCCATAGGCCCTGGCCCAAGGGGCGAATCGTGATTTGCTTAGATCTTAAACCTTCCGCTCCCAGGATCTCCAGATCCAGGACCAGTTTGATGTAGGCCGCCGGTCGCTGCGTAGCCAGATCATCCAAGTATTCCCTTACGGGACCGTCGTCGCCTTCCGGATAATAACGAATCTTGAGAAAGTCCATTTATAATATAACATATAAGTTATATTTTGTCAACGGCAAATAGGGATTCGCTACTCATACCGCAATGCTTCAACTGGATCTAATTGAGCAGCCTGCCGCGCCGGATACCAGGAAAAGGCAACGCCCACTCCTATAGAAACCAGAAGCGCAGCTCCAATAGCAGTGAAAGACGGCAGCATTGCCATATGCGCCAGGACCTTAATCAAATAGCAAATGCCGCATCCTACGGTGACGCCTAAGACGCCGCCCGATAAGCTCAGGGCCATTGCTTCTAGCAGAAACTGAAGTTTGATGTCCTTCTCTCTCGCTCCTACAGATTTGCGGATGCCGATCTCTTTAATTCGTGCGTTCACGGATGCCAAGGTGATATTCATGATGCCCACCCCACCCGCAAATAAGGCGATGCCCGCCACGGTTCCCATGACCGCTGTGATGGTATTAGCCCAGTTCATCATAGCTCCCATCATGTCCGCTATATTTTTTACCTCGAAATCCTCCACCCCCCGATGCCGTCTTTTCAAAAGACCAAAGACTCTTTTTGCCAGCGGATACGAAGAGTCAGCATCGCCGCTATCCAAATCGATTTGATTTACCTGTTTCACTTCCAGGGAGAGCCTTTTCTGGAACGAGGTAATAGGGACTAAGACGTTTTGTTCCTCTGTGTCACCATTCATGTCGTCTCGTGGTCCTTCTTCCAATATTCCCACGACACGAAAGGCAGTTTGGCCAATCCTTACCGTCTTGTGCATAGGATCATACCGCTTAAAAAGTGGATCTAAAACATCCTCCTGACGCCAAAATTCACTTTTATCTTTCCTTTTCTTGATCAGAACACATACCTTCGCATACTCTCTGACATCGGATGGATTGATAAAACGGCCGGTTAGCTTATAGTTCCAATCCAACTTGGTCCAGTCAGGCGTGATGCCCTTCACCGTGATCCCTCCATTAAAATTGCCAAAGAAAAGGTTGGTCTCCATGGAGGCTATAGGGGAAACAGTGGGAATATCAGGAAAGTGCTGTCGAATAGACAGGGCGTCTTCATAAAGAAGCCCAGAGGATTGGTTTTTATTTGTATTCGTGGTTTGAGGCCAGACATAGAGCCGGCCGAGGCCTGATCGAGCAACACTTTCCCTCATGCCTTTTTGGAATCCGGACATGATTCCCGTCATAGACATAACCGATATAATTCCTACGGCAATACCCGAGAGGGTTAAGAAAGCCCTCAGCTTATGCGATCGTATCTCCAATATCCCGATACGTAATCCCTCGTAGAAGTTCATGTCATTGATACGTTCCTGGAATTTGATGGCCTTCATTCATATCGCAGAGCCTCAATCGGATCAAGCTGGGCGGCCTGTCGTGCAGGATACCAGGAAAAAACAATTCCAACGCCTATGGAAACAAGGAGGGCGGACACGACAGCGATAAAAGGTGGCAACATGGCTAAATGTAGAAGAACCTTTACCAGGTAGCAAATGCCAGAACCTAATAATATTCCAAAAATACCACCGGAAAGACTCAGCGCGATCGCCTCCAACAAGAACTGTAGTCTGATGTCTTTTTCTCGTGCGCCCACCGATTTGCGAATACCGATTTCTTTGATGCGCGCGTGGAGGGAGGCCATGGTGATGTTCATGATGCCCACCCCACCCGCAAATAAGGCTATGGTAGCCACCGCAAGCATGACCAAAGTGAGCGTATTGACCCATTTCATGACACCCCCCATCATGTCGGCTATGTTCTTTACCTGAAAATCTGTCACTCCCCGGTGTCTTCTTTTCAGAAGACCAAACACTCGTTTAGCCAAAACGAAGGAGGTTGCCGCATCACCGCTATCCAGATCAATTTGATGTATCCGTTTTTGCTTGAAAAACAGTCTTTTCTGGAAGGAGGTGATCGGGACTAATACATTTTTTTGACCAAACGTAAAGTTCATTGCGGAGTTCCGGGGACCTTCCTCCAGTATGCCGATGACCCGAAAAGCAGTTTGATTGATCCTGACCATCTTATGCATGGGATCATGGTGCGTAAGAATCTTATCCAGGGGATCCGTCTGCCGCCAAAATTCTCTTTGGTCATGCCTTTTTTTAATGAGGATGCATACCTTGGTGTATTCGCGCAGATCTGTTTCGTTGAAAAAACGTCCATATAAAGTATAGTTCCAATCTAGGTTTTTCCAGTCGGGGGTGACGCCGTTCACATTGACCTTGGCATTGAACTCACCAAAAAAAAGATTCGTTTTCATGAAAGTATTGGGGGAAACGGTGGGGAGGTCCGGAAAATGCTGGCGAATAGCTAAAACGTCTTCGTAAAGAAGCCCTGAGGACTGGTTTCTATTCGTGTTGGTTGAATGGGGCCATATAAAAAGCCGCCCAACCCCTACCCGCGTTATACTTTTCTTCATGCCCATTTGAAATCCGGACATGATACCGGTCATGGACATTACCGATGTAATGCCTATAGCAATGCCGAAGAGGGTGAGGAAAGATCTCAATTTATGGGCTCGTATTTCCAAAAAGCCGATGCGCAACCCCTCGTATAAATTCATCCCACCACCTCTTTTGATCTATGGCTTTGCTTTGGCAAAGCCATTTTTGCCTCGGCCAAACGAGTCCGGTTTTGCATCGAACTCAGAGAAAAAAGAGGTGGTGGGATCATGCCAATACTTTTTCTCTTTCTAGGAAGGTGTCCTCCACGATTCCGCCATCCTTAAGTCGAATGATGCGCTGGGTAGAAGCGGCGATAGAGGCGTCATGAGTAACCAACAGGATAGTCTTGCCCGCCCGATGCAATTCCTGAAACAGGCTCAGAATCTCGGCTCCTGTATTGGAATCCAGATTTCCGGTAGGTTCATCTGCAAGGAGGAGCTCGGGATCATTTACCAACGCTCTAGCAATGGCGACTCTCTGTCGCTCACCGCCCGAGAGCTGGAGTGGATTATGATCTAGGCGATTCTCTAATCTTACTCGGGTCAGGGCTTGGATGGCCAACTCTCGTCTTTTTGCTTTGCCCATATTTGCGTAAATCAAAGGGAGTTCTACATTGTCGATCACGGGAAGTCGTGGCAGAAGATGAAAAGATTGAAACACAAAGCCGATATGTTTCAGACGCATAAGGGCGAGGTCATCGTTGCTTAAACGGGAAACGTCTCTCTGATTGAGTCGATAAGTACCACTTGTTGGGCGGTCGAGGCAACCTAGGATCTGAAGCAGAGTGGATTTCCCGCCACCCGATGGGCCCGTAACGGCCACCCACTCTCCACGTCCTACTTCCAAGTTGATTCTCTGCAAAGCGTGGACAGAAGTAGCGCCAGAGCTGTACACCTTAGTGGTGTCCCTTAATGAAATGATGGCATTACCGTTAAGAAGATTGTGCATTTTTCTTTTCCTCCGGTTTGCTGAGGCTGAGCTTTTCGCCCACTTTCAAGCCATTCAAAATCTCAATGTCCACCTCGTCTTTGAGACCCGTCTTGAGAAATCTTTTAACGGGAGGAAGTTTCGGGTTATCTGCAACCACGTAAGCGACGTTTTTATCTCCTTCCTCAAAAATGGCCTCAATCGGAGCTTTCACCACATCCGCGTGTTGGGCCAAAACCACCTCGATCCGTGCGGTCATGCCGGGGCGCAGTCTGGGATCTGCCTTGGGTATCTCAACCTTGGTCCTGAATATTTTTATCTTTTGATCGTTCAATTCTGCCAATGGACCGATGAACGTGATCTCACCCTTGAATGTTTCTGCAGGGAAGGCATCTA
Source organism: Elusimicrobiota bacterium (assembly GCA_016205045.1). Taxonomy (GTDB): domain Bacteria; phylum Elusimicrobiota; class Elusimicrobia; order JACQJN01; family JACQJN01; genus JACQJM01. The sequence goes on from JACQJM010000020.1 coordinate 4,835, forward strand.
AGTGAATATCAGCGTTTTGGTGGAGCGAGAGTTTGGGAATGTCCACTTCATTGACATCCAGCTTAACCACCATGCGGCTTAAATCCCCTATGGTGATCAACACGGTGCCGGCCCCAAACTCGGCCAAACCAGAGACGACGGAATCTCCGACCTCCACTTTCCTCTTGATGACGGTTCCCGCCATGGGGGCCCGCACTTCGTAGGGCAGGTATCTCTCCGCCGCGGTCTGTCCCGGCTGAACAACCGCGAGCAGTTGACCTTTTTTAACCTCATCTCCTTCTTCTACGACAAGTTTGGTGATACGGCCCGTGACGTTGGATTTTACATCGATCTTCACCTTAGGCTCCAGTTCCCCCACCTCCTGAAATTTGACCACCAAGTTGCCTTTAGTGACCTGGACCCAATCCTCCTTTTTAGATTGTTTGCTCTTGTACTTTTTCCAGGCCATTCCCATCCCACCTAAAACCAGAACGCCTACAACCAGCCAGATTATTTTTTTCTTGCTCATTTTCATCTTCATCTGTGCCCTCCTAGATGTTACATGGGTGTTAGCCCCACTGCTCTCTTAAGTTTAAATTTGGCGATATGAAAATTATACAAGGATTGTATTGCGTCTAGTTGAACTGTTAATAGATTTGCTTGCGCATCAACAACTTCCAAAACTGAAGCAGCGCCAGTCTTGTAGCGCTCGGAAACGATCTTGAGATCTTCTTTGGCTGCTTGCACTTGATCCTTGGCTACCTGATACACTTTTTGATTTCGTTCTGAATTCAAATAAGCCTCGGCCACCTCATTTTTTACTGTGCGCCTGACCCTCTCCAGATTTTCCTCGGCAATTTTTACTCCTTCGCGAGTACGTAGGATCTCCTGGAGTCGAACGCCCCCATCCCAAAATGGAAAATTTAAGCCGAGATTAAATTGCCAAAAAGGGTTTCTATTTGAGATCCCCGTAGGCGTGCCAGATACCGTATAATTGTAGAGCCCGCCGAGACTTAGCACAGGCAAAAAATCATGATAGGCCAAGCTGCGTCCTGCTTCCGTACTGTGGAGCTCATCTTGTGCCTGAAGCACCTCTGGTCTTTGAGTGAAGGCCATTTGGATATTTTGCTCGAGGTCCTCCTGGATTGGTTCAAATCTGAGTTCATCTATTATGGTTGTAGGATTTGAGATGGGTAAATCAAGCAATATGTTCAAAGCGAATAGCGAGGATTTCTTTTTTGATTCTGTGTCAATCAATTGGATTTCGCTTTGTTTCATCTGGATCTGGGCATTTAAAACATCTGAATAGGAGCGGACCCCTGCCTTGAACCGCGCCTGTGCCAGCTGATAGTGTTCCTGTTTGGATTTAAGATTTTCTTTCTGCGCTTCAATAGATTTATCGGCAAGAAGAAGCCCGTAGTATGTTTGGATTGTCTCAATAATAATTTGTCGTTGAGCGGCCATTAAAGTTTCTGCCGCTGCTTCCCGATCGTACTTAGCGCCTTTCCATTTGTCCCAATCTCTGAAACCATTGAATAGATTCCAGTTCGTACTCAAGGTAGCGTTGCGGGTACTGGAATCCCAGCGGGTTCCTTTGTTAAGCACACTAAATTGGTCATAGCCGAGTTGAGTCTGATTGGCACTGAAGGTGCCCTGCGGTGAAAAAGGAGCATAGGTCTTACGTAGTTGGGCCGTGGCCTGAGAAAGACGGTGTTTGGAGATAGAGAGATCCGGAGACTTCTCGAGGGCAATGCGGATGCAGTCTTGTAAGGAAAGGGGGATTGATGTTGACTGTTCTTCACTGAATATGTTGATTGGCACTATCGACGTTAACAAGAATATAAGAAGGGAAAACTGGTAGCGAATTTTCATGATTCTCTTCAAAAAAAGTGAAGCAAATTATACCATAATGGAGGGTGCATCTCTCTTCGAGAGGTAGGCCAAGGAAGCCAATAGATTTTCCGATTTCTACTAACTGAAAATTCATCTTAGAAATTTAAAATGGGGGGGCCAGTAGGACTCGAACTAATTTCTCAATAAAATGCTTTTTTTAGATTTTAGGATGGAGTGCGAGTGGTTTCTCTTGTTAACAAAAAGGCACTTCTACGATAAGAAGTGCCTTTTATTGCTTCGTTGTTACCCTTTTGGTCTCAAATTCCTCCGGCGGTAGGACTCGAACCTACAACCCTCCCGTTACAAGTGGTCCCTAGGTTTCCCTAGGGCTTGGACTATCTCTTCTCCAGTTCTACGCTGGCAAACGGCACAGTGTAGAAGTAAGGAGCCAGGCGCTTCCTCCCAACATCATCGCGGGAGTACGAGCAATTGCTCTAGTCTCTGCACGTTTTCCCCTCACCCTACCCTCTCCCGCAAGGGGAGAGGGAGAATCAAGGGGAACTTCGCTCAGGATCGCCATATCCTCCCTTAGAGGAGGATTTAGGTTTCCCTGAGTTCACCTGGTTTTTCAACTCACCTTTCAGTGAGAAGCTGCCTATTGACAGCGGGATGCTCCACCATTGAGCTACGCCGGAAATCCGGAAATTTGGATATGCTCTCTAGTCCGATGCAACGTCGGACCACCATTGAGCCTGTCCGCCGAAGAGGCGGGCTACGCCGGAATGATCCTATCTTAAGAAATTTAGTGGGGGGAGGCAATTATCTTTCATAATTTTCTTCAGTAGGGGGGTCTTGACCCCTCACTTGGGCTTCTGTAGTCACCCGAAGGGTGACACGACGTTTTTTTCTAGATGGCAACCCCAAACAGAAGCCCCAAGTGAGGGGCTTGACAAAAATGGGTTTATCCTTTATGCTCACTATGCTATAGCATAAGTCATAGATTAAGCTATAGCTAAAGCTATAACTAAAATACTAGAATAGGGGGGTGAACATGGCGAGAAAACAGGACAAGTGGTTGGAGATCGCCAGGGGCAGCGCTTACCTCAAAAGAGTCGCGGAACAAGGCTATCTGACAGGTTATCAGTGGGGAGTGATGGTGAAGGTTCCTGTTCCTTTGCGCTATCGGAAACTGGGAATTACCGTTTCGGAAGAGTATGGCACCCAGGAAGAGGGTCAACTTCTGTGCACAATGACCCGTGAAGAGATTTCAAGCAAGTATCAGGTGGTGGTGTAGAGATCCAGTACGGGGACTTGTCCCTCACTTTGGCCGCTAAA
>JACQJM010000167.1 GCA_016205045.1 Elusimicrobiota bacterium
AAATGGTGTACACATCATCCGCCACCGCGGTAAATGCGTTGCCCATGCCAGGAGCCCGAGCCCCTGCGCCTAAGTCCTCGAAGGCGGCATCTGAGAGAAGTGGTAAAGTGATAAAGTGGTAAAGTGATAAAGTGATGAATAATAAAATACATGGTAAAGCTCTGCCACTATACCACCCTACCACGCTACCACTGTACCACGTTGTTTTCTTCATCTAATCACCACCACCGTGCCGTTAAACACCTTTCCTTCCGCCTCCACCTGGTACACGTACACCCCGCTGGTCACCACGCTCCCGTTGGATTTACCGTCCCACTTCAGTCTCTGGGTGCCCGCATCATATTCCATGTCGCTCACATAGGCTCCCTTTAAATCAAATATCTTTGCCCCCACACCTACATCCGCAGGGTTGTTGACCTGAATGACTATGTCATCGTTGAGTCCATCCCCATTGGGGGTCAAAAATCGGTTTGTGATTCCGGAGGAGTCCACCCCGAATGCGGCTTCCCTTAAAAGTTCGCGCACCTGATAGGGACCAAATGTTCCTGATTTAATCCAGATGGATTGATTCGCCGTGTCCACTCGGCCATAGGCTTTGGCCCATTTTCTCCCGTCATACTGGTAAATGCCCATGTCGGAAACTTGGCTGGCGGTGACTTGAGGGGAGAACGAGATTTGAGTTCCACTGACCTTGTAGTAGAATCGGATTTCCATGTTGGCTTGAGGCAAAAAGAAAAGCTGGGCTTGTTGTCCTTGATCCGCTTTCATGGCGTCAAACTGAACAGATTGGAGGACTTTGCCTCCCACCTCAGAAGTTCGAGGTTGTCCCTGGACATAAATATTTTGGCCCGTGGGATTGCCTCCATTGAGGTAGGGGATAGAGTCGCGATCGAAGCGAATCAGATACTGTTTGCTGGGGGTTGTCTGGAAGAGTTCTCCCGAGAGGCTCGAAATATAGAGAGAACGGGTGGACTCCTGGTTGTATTTGTCCGAGGCGGTGATGGTGTAGTAGTAGTTTTGACCATTGATGAAATCGGTATATTGCAAAGTGTTGCTGGAGACGGAACCAATTATTTGGGAAGTCACCCAGAGATCCGTGGAACGGTATACGTTGTACTGGGTCAGTTGCTCGGAAAGGGAAGGAGAGTTAAAAGGAGTCCCGTCTTCTTCCGAAATGACTCCCGACCAGGAAATCGTTACGCTGGAGAGATCTGGCATAATGGTGCGGTCCAGTCCCGCAGGGTACAGGGGTTTGAGGTCCAAAATGGAAGAGGTGGTGGTTCCCAAAGAGTAGTTGGGAGCAGGTAAATCATCGCGGGCATACAGCGTGTAGTACCAGGTGGTGTTGAGGGCCAGTCCGGTATCCGTGAATGTGGAAACCGAACCATTGAACACCACCGTGGATCCACCCAGGGAAGTATCTCCCACAACATAAGCCGTCCCATTGAAAGGGTTGACGGGAGGGGGAGAGCCCGCATTCCTCAAGATCAACACGTTTTGCGGAATAGGGTTGGGATTGGACCATATGAGCGTGATAGTTCTGGCCAAGGCGTTGGGCGTCACCGATGTGATGGTCACGGAAGCGATGGGGATCCTGGGCAGGAATGTGGAACCAAAGACGGTATAGTTAGCCACGTTGTTCCAGTTCAAGGAGCCTACGCGGAAGTAGTAGGTCGCATCCGTGGTGAGGTTAGAGAGGGTTAATGTGCTGAGGGCGATATTGGCGGTAGAGGAGGAATAAATGGGGTTGGCAAAGTTATTCTGTGTAGAAGCTTCTAGAACGTATCCTTCTGCCGTAGCGCTCTGAGGGGATACGGACAACGGATTCCAGTTGGCGGTGATGGAGGTAGTCCATACTCCGTAGATTTGAGCATTGAGAACCGTATCGGCCAGTGTGGAGCTGGAACCTGCAGTGGTGAAGTGGGCCACGTTGTTCCAGTTGAGAGAACCTACTCTGAAGTAGTAGGTGGTATTCGCTGACAGCCCGGAGACCGTCAAAGTGCTCAGTCCAATGTCCAATGTCGAAGACGAAAAGATAGTTCCTATGAAGCTCGAGGCAGTCGAGGCTTCCAAACGGTATCCTTCAGCCGTCTGATCTTGAGGAGTCGTGGGTAGAGGGTTCCAGTTGACCGTGGCGGAAGTTAGGAACATTCCAAAGATCTGAGCATTGAGCACAGGATTAGAAAGTGTGGAACTGGAAATAGGTAATGTGTCGGCATAGGAAGTAGCCCCATTCCAGAGAGCGCCTACACGGAAGAAGTATGTGGTGTTGGGATTAAGAGAGATTGTCGTTAATGCAGCCAGATTTCCATCAATGGTGACAGAGCTTTTGTTTCCCGTAAAAGCGTTAGGGTGGCTTCTCGTGGAAGATTCCACGACATACCCTTGGGAAGCCACGGTTCCCCAGGTTATCGCCGCGCTGGAAATATGCATCACACTGATGACAGGATTAGTGGGAGGGGGTCCGATGAGGGTTTTAGTGGAACCTATTGTGATGTAGTTGGCTGTGTTGTTCCAGTTGAGAGAACCGACCCTGAAGAAGTATGTGGTATTCGCTGACAGTCCGGAGACCGTCAAAGTGCTCAGTCCAATGTCCAATGTCGAAGACGAGAGGATAGTTCCTATGAAGTTGGAGGCAGTCGAGGCTTCCAGGCGGTAACCCTCGGCCGTAGAACTGGAAGGAGTGGTGGGAAGAGGGTTCCAGTTGGCGGTGACGGAAGTCTGAAAAACTTCGAATATCTGCGCATTGAGCACAGGATTGGAAAGTGTGGAACTGGAGACAGGCACCGTGTCGGCGTATGTGGTGTTCCCGCTAAACAGAGAACCCACCCTAAAATAGTATGGGGTGTTGGGGTCCAGAGAGACTACGGTGAGGGTGGCTAAGTTCCCGTCCACGGTGACAGAGCTTTTATTTCCCGTAAAAGCGTTAGGGAGGCTACCCGTGGAAGATTCCACGACATACCCTTGGGAAGCCACGGTTCCCCAGCTCACCGCGGCACTGGAGAGGTACATCGCGCTGATAACGGGATTGATGGGAGGAGGAGCAAAAGAGGGAAGTGTTCTGGTAGAACCTATGGTGATGTAGTTGGGTTTATTGCTCCAGTTAAGGGACGCGACCCGCAGGTAATAGATCTTGTCGGAGATTAAGTTGTTCAGCGTGAGAGTGCTGAGCGTGATGTCGGTGGTGGAGGAGAAAGAGATGAGCGTGCTGAAGTCGGATGTGCTTGAAGTTTCTAAGAGGTAACCCTCCGCCGTTTTTGAGGAAGCATCCGGAGGAGACGAGGGCAGAGGATTCCAGTTGGCGGTGATGGCAAATTGGGCAACGGAGGAGACCTGGGCGTTTAAGACTGGGTTGGCAAGCGTGTAGCTGGAACCTGTGAACGCATAGTTGCTGGGCATGGTGTTCCAGTTGAGGGAAGCCACGCGGAAATAGTAAGTGGTGTTGGGGAAGAGCCCTTGCACGGTGAGATTGTTTGTAGCCACATTGGTGGTGGAGAAAGAGGAGATGGTCCCGGTAAAGTTAGAGGCAGTTGAGGCTTCCAAGAGGTAGCCTTCTGCTGTTTTTGAAGAAGCATCGGGAGGGGAGGATGGCAGAGGAGTCCAAGTGACGGTGGCCGAAGTCAGATACATATCGAAAATTTGGGCATTTTGTACTGTGTTGGACAGGGTGGAGCTGGACAGCGGCGCATCGGCATAGTTAGGCATGTTATTCCAGTTGAGGGAGGCCACACGGAAGTAGTAAGTGGTGTTGGGGAAGAGTCCCTGCACAGAGAGATTGCTTGTGGTCACATTGGTGGTGGAGAAGGACGATATGGTCCCTGTGAAGTTGGAAGCGGTAGAGGCTTCCAAGAGATAACCTTCTGCCGTTTCCGAAGAAACTGCGGGAGGAGAAGATGGCAAAGGGTTCCAGTTGACGGTGGCAGAAGTCAGGAACATCCCGAAAATTTGAGCGTTCGACACCTGGTTGGAGAGGGTCCAGGTGGAGCCCAGATTGGTGTAGGTGGTTTGGTGCACCCCGGCAAAAGCCTGGGCTCGGGCATAGTAGGTGGTGTTGGCATAGAGATTGGTGAACGTAGCGAATAAATTAGCTGTGTCGGAAGAATCAAAAATAGGGGAAAATGTAGGGTTGGTGGAGATTTGAGCCTTATAGTTGGTTCCTGCGGGATTGTATCCTGGGGGAGAAGTTCCGGATGTCCAATGCACGGTGAAGCTGGAACTGCCCACATCGGTAAATGTGGGGGTGGAGATGTTGGGTGGAACAATGGTGGCCTGTGCCGATGTTTCATCCGAAAGGATGCCCGCCAGTCCGTCCGCCTCCCGTGCTTTGAGAGCAAAATAGTAGGTGACGCCGGCGAGAAGCCCTGTAACCGTCATCGTCTGGACGGTTCCTTGAGAAGCAGGGGTAGGGGGAGAGGGAGTCACATCCTGGGCCGCATTAAAAATCTCGTCTGAGAGGGCTGGAGAAAGGCCGGGAGTAGAACTCAATTTGATGATGTAGGATTTGGCGGTGGTTTGGGGGGCATAGGCATCATTTCCCAAGGATGTCCAGGAGAGGTCCACGGTTCCGGGCTGGGTTCCTGGAACGGCGGCAAAATCGGTCGTTTTTCCAGGAAAGTAGTAAATGGTAATCAGGCCGCTGCGGGACTGAAAATTGGTGCTTGTGTGTGTGGTCAGAACGATCTCTCCTACGCTGGAATTTATGCTGAAGCTGCTGGATGTTTTTTTTTGTCCTCCGGAGTTGATGCTGGAGCGGCTGTTTCTAAAGCTGGCACTGGCGGACTCAAGGGCTCCCACAGAGTGGGGCTCTGACACGAATAAAGAGGCGAATAAAGTAACGCGAATCAATAACGAATAAACTCGGATGAAGGCTCTATTCGCGTTCATTTGGGTTTCGATTAGCGTATGATTTGCGTTGGGGGGGAAGGGGGGAAGGTTTGTGCGGGTAGGCTCTTGCGCGCGTACGGTGCGGGCCCCTCTGAACATGGGGTTATTATGTCCATTTTGTGCGAATTTTTTATTACATCCGTACGAAATCAGGGCAACTTTTGATCCCTGTGCTCAGGGGGAAGGAA
>JACQJM010000183.1 GCA_016205045.1 Elusimicrobiota bacterium
CCAATGGCCTGGGTCTGGGACTATCTATTTGCGAAGAGATTGTGGAGAGGCACGGAGGAAAGTTGGGGGTAGTGAGCGAAGGGATGGGAAAGGGGTCTTTATTTTATTTCACTCTCCCTCTAGATTTGGAAAAACCACAGGAAAAGAGTTTAGAGGATCCTGTGTGGTTCCGGCCCTCCTCGTTGGCCGTGGCTATTTCTTGCTTTATGTTTCTCTTGATGGTGGGACAGATGGGTATGGGCCGTGGATTTAAAACTTCCCTAGAATCTTCTTCGCTTCCCGTGGAGGCATCCTTGGAGCCTTCTTCGGATGGAGTTCAGAAAGTGAACATCGTGGAAGTGCCTGTGAATCTCCGAGATGCTGTATATGAGGAAAAGGCTCGGCCTGAGAAATTTGGGCAGGGATTCCTCTTGGGCATCGCGCTGTCCTTGACCTTGATGGGTTTTCTCTTCCGCCGCCGTCTTTTCTCTAAGCTGTAGGTTTCTTCCTTAAACTACTCTTTCTTTGACTTCACCCCTCACCCCCCTTGACCCCTCACTTGGCATTCTGTCGTCACACTCTCACTTGTTTCAAGTGAGAGTGTGACACCCCAATTTTCACTCAATACATGACATGCCCCAGAACAGAATCTCCAAGTGAGGGGCTTGACAAAAACTTTACCTGGGTCTATAACTATAGTAGACCACACCAAGCAATCCCCTTAACTCCCATTGGCTTTTAGCCGAACCGTACGATTGATCACCGTTGCAGTCATTCGGGTGGTTCCTTAAGGAGGGAGACAATGCCCAGAAAGCCGAGCGTGAAACAAGAAGAAGTGGATGGGTTGGAGGAGAAATTGCGCATCGTCTCGGTGGATGATGATGCGGATTTTCAATCCATCATGAGGGAGTGGCTTGTTTCAAAATACGAATTCACCAGCCTCAATAATGGAGATGGCCTTAGTGAAGAACTGGCGGATATCGAGCCCGACCTGATTATCATGGATGTCCGCATGCCAGGTCCCGATGGATTTAAGTTATCTCGCCAGATCCACAAGGATTCGCGCTTTAACATGGTCCCTATCTTGTTTCTGACAGCTTCCAGGGATGATCGGGATTTCATGAAGAATCTAGAGGTGGGTGGGACAGCTTACCTGACCAAGCCTATCAAGCGGCAAGAACTTCTTTCTAAAATCAGCGAACTCCTACCAGGCTAATTCTCGAAAGATGATCTGCTGGTTGTAGAGGGAAAAGGATTCTCTAAGTCTTTGTCATTCCAAACAGGCAGCGTGAAGAAAAAGCGAGAACCTTTTCCTGGGGCACTCTCCACCCTTAAAATGCTTCCGTGAGCCTCCAGGATATCTTTGGCTAGGGGGAGTCCAACTCCGAATCCCATCGTGGTCAGTTTGCTGTTCTTGGTTCGGTAATAGCCTGTGAATATTTTTTCGCGATCCTCTGCAGCGATGCCTATCCCCGTGTCCTGAAAATAAATTTCCACTTGATTGGAGTTTATGGAATCGGGAATTATTCCGATGGTTATTTTTCCATGGTCGGGAGTGTATTTTATGGCATTGCTCAACAGATTGGTCACCACCAGAGCCAAGGCTTCGGGATCGGCTTTAACAGAAACAGGAGTCTCCGGAAAGTTCAGGGATATGTCGAGTCCCTTGTTTTTGGAGAAGATTTCCAGGTGGTCCATGCTTTCCTTGAGGATATTCCCAAACTCCGTTTTTTTGGGATTGATCGCAAATTTTCCCGACTCTATACGCCCCATATTTAAAAGATTGGTGGACATGTTGCTTAGGGACTGAATATTTCTCTTGATCATCTCGTATAAGTATTCTTTTTTCTCGGGCGTGGTTTTACTCTCCGTTTCCTGCAGTAATATCATGGCCCCTTGAATGACGTTTAAGGAGTTGTTGAACTCATGGCTGAGCATGGAAACCAGGCGCGTTTTGAGCTGGCTGAGTTCGAACTCTTTTTTATACCGATGATTGAGGCGGGCCAAAAGTTGGTGTCGTTCTAAGGCATAATTGATGGAACGAACCAGGAGGTTGTGATCCACGTGGCCCTTCACCAAGAAATCTTGTGCTCCTTGATGGACAGCCCTGACTGCGATTTCTTCGTCGTTTAAGCCGGTCAACACGACCAAGGGCACCTCCGGGGCCGCTTTCTGAATTTGAATGACACTGGAAAGCCCTGCGCCATCCGGTAATTTCAAATCCAGAAGGATGATGTTCGCCGCGCGCTTGGATATCTCTTTGATGGCCTCGCTCAGACGCATTGCATGAGTAATTTCGAACTCAGTGGAATTGGACTCTCTGAGTAGTTCTTGAATAAGCCGGGCGTCTCCGGGATTATCTTCTACTAGCAGAACGTGAAGTTGTTTCTTTCCGGGATTCATAATCCCTCCTATCCTCTGGCTTCTCGGGGAACTTTCATCAGGCCTGTCCAGAAGTTTTCAATGGTTTCCGCCACTCGAATAAAACCCTCCAAATCCACAGGCTTGGTGATGAAGCAGTGGGCCTGTAGATCATAGGTTCGGGCCACGTCTTCTTGGGATTCAGAGGTGGTCAGCACCGCCACGGGAATTTGTTTGAGTTGCGTATCCTGTTTGATAGCTTCTAAGAACCTGAAACCACCCATCCTGGGCATTTTTAGGTCCAGCAGGATGAGGTCTGGCC
>JACQJM010000189.1 GCA_016205045.1 Elusimicrobiota bacterium
CCCCTCACCTGAAAGAATATGTTTTGTGCAAGGAAATGGGCCAATGCTGCGGCGGACGGGTGGAGGTGTTTTTCGAAATTATTCCCCGACAAAAACAGATCCATCTATTCGGAGGTGGGCATGTGGGACGCGCAGTAGCCCAGGTATTTTCCCAAATGTCATTTCACCTGACCCTGATCGATCCACGCCCCGATTGGGCCACCCCGGAAGGCCTGCCCTCCGAACTCCACACCCTCTTAATGGATCCTCTGCGGTATGTTCAATCACAGCCCTGGAATGAAAACGATGCGGTCTGCATTTTCACCCACAGCCATGATCTTGATTTTTTATTAGTCCAGTATTTCCTGAAGCAACCCCTAGGCTACTTGGGACTCATCGGCTCACAGCACAAGGCGGACATTTTTTTGGCAAGGCTAAAATCCTCTTCAGAACCTGACCTAGCTGAGGTTTGGGAAGACAAGATGCACTGCCCCATAGGCATCCCGCTGGACAGCAAAAATCCAAAAATCATCGCGGTCTCCATCGCCGCCGAAGTGTTGAAAGAGTGGGGATTAAAAGACAGTCTGGTGTCTAGAGTCGAGAGTCAGGAGTCCACAGACCAAGTCCAAGTTTAAAGAAAAATTCCATGACTCACGACCCACGACTCACGACTCACGACTTTAGTGTATATCTATTGGCGGCAGGAAATGGCAAACGGGCCGGAGGTCCTAAAGCCTGGCTTTCCCATGAAGGGAAGCCTCTCTTAGAAAAGCATCTGGAATTTCTTCTAAAACTTTTTCCACCGAACCAAATCGCTATTTCTATCCAAGAACTCTGGTTATCGCGATGCAATAAAATCCATCCTCAAATCTTATGGATTCCCATTTCACCAGAAGCGACTCCTTTGGGTGCTCTGATCCACCTTCTCAAGGTGGCACCCTCTAACCTCTGGGGATTCCTTTATCATGTGGACATGCCTTTGTGGGAGCCCGGCCTGTTCAAAACTCTGATCGCCTCCATCCCTCATGGGGAAAGGATCGAATGTGAAGCCATTGCCCCTTCCATGGATGGAAAAAAGGGACACCCTATACTCCTATCTCCCACACTCTATTCTCTGATCTCGAATTTGGATCCAGCCACAGATCGCCTGGATCATTGGTTGAGAACTCGCAAAGTTTACACTCGAGAAGTTTCGTGGGAGTGTATCCACGAGAACTGGAATTCTTCCACGACCTTCGCCTAAATGGAATTCATCCGAAGCCGTAGGATCGTCACCCCACAGGGAATTCGAGAGGGGGTCATCCTCACCCAAAATGGGCTTATCCACTCGGTGGTCAGCCCCGGCGAAATCCCCGCGGAAACCCACGGTCTGGATGTCGGAAATTCCGTGATCATGCCGGGATTGGTGGACACTCATGTTCACATCAATGAACCGGGACGAACTGATTGGGAGGGTTTCGAAACAGCGACGAAGGCTGCTGCCGCGGGAGGAGTCACCACCCTTATCGACATGCCCTTGAACAGCACCCCCGTCACCACAAGCCTTTCCTCTTTTTTTACCAAAACCAAATCGGCAGAAGGAAAATGCTGGGTCGACCTGGGATTCTGGGGAGGGGTGGTGCCCGACAATCAAGATCAGATCCAACCTATGATCGAACATGGCATTTTTGGATTCAAGTCCTTCCTGATCCATTCCGGAATTGATGATTTTCCCAGCGTTTCAGAATCGGATCTTGATCAGGTCCTACCTCTTTTATCCGAAAAGAGAATACCTCTTTTAGTCCACGCAGAAACAAATGCCCCTCGTTCTCCTCAAAGTCCTCATCCAGACCCGCGACTCTACACTTATTTTCTGGCGTCAAGACCACCCGACTGGGAAGATGCGGCGATTCGTCTTCTCATTGACTTGTGTCGAAAATATCGCAGTCCCATCCACATCGTTCATCTCTCCTGGGCAGGGGCTCTTCCTCTCATTGCACAAGCTCGAAAAGAAGGCCTCCCTCTGACCGTTGAGACCTGCCCGCATTATCTTTCCTTCTCCGCGGAAGATATCCCGGATGGCAGAACAGAATTTAAATGCTGCCCACCCATCCGCGAAAAAAGAAATCGAGAAGAACTGTGGGAAGGATTAAAGCAGGGCGAGATTGATTTCATCGTTTCGGACCACTCCCCTTCTCCTCCCCAATTGAAAGAAGCGGACTCCGGAGATTTCTTAAAAGCTTGGGGAGGAATCTCTTCCCTTCAACTAAGTCTTTCTGCCATGTGGTCCCAAGCCCACCGCAGGAATATTTCCTTGTCTCAACTGACTCAATGGATGTCGACACGCCCAGCTGAGTTCGCTGGATTGGGGAAACGAAAAGGAAAAATCGCTCCTGGCTACGATGCGGACTTAACCGTTTGGGATCCTGAAAAGAAATTTATCGTTGACTCTTCCAGAATCCACCACAAACATAAACTAACCCCCTACACAGGAGAGACCCTAGACGGGATCGTTCAGATGACGTTTTTGAGGGGCGCGAAAATTTACGAGCACGGAAGATTCCCATCCGATCCCACCGGCAAACTACTTCTCAATGAACGAATTTACGCAACTCATTAACTTGGCCTCGGCTAAACTGGGAGCAAAAATCCTCAACGCCAACGATGAATTTTTCGCTCCCAAGGAAAACCTTCTCAAACCGGAGCTGGCCACATTTATCCCCCATAAATTCACCTCTCGCGGAAAATGGATGGATGGATGGGAAACACGCCGCAGAAGAATCCCCGGCTATGATTGGTGCATCGTCCGACTAGGACTACCCGGCATTGTCCATGGCGTGGAGGTGGACACTAGCCACTTCACAGGCAACTATCCGGAATATTGCTCTCTGGACGCCTGCTACTCTCCGGGTGATAAACTCTCTTCTTTAACCAGATGGGTCGAGATCCTTCCCAAGTCTCCCCTGCAAGGTAATACTCAAAATCGATTCACCATTACCCATTCCCAGCCATGGACTCACCTGCGCCTAAACATATACCCGGATGGGGGCGTGGCCCGCCTTCGTGTCTACGGAGAGGTTCTGGTGGACTGGAACCGGAAGAAGAACAAACTGGTAGATCTTGTAGCCATTCAAAATGGAGGAGTTGTTTTAGAATGCAGCGATATGCACTTCGGCTCCAAGGATAATCTCCTCATGCCGGGAAGAGCCAAGAACATGGGGGAGGGCTGGGAAACACGAAGACGGAGAGGACCCGGTTATGACTGGGCCATTCTTAAGTTAGGAACTCCCGGGTTCATTCAAAAAATAGAGGTGGACACGAACCACTTCAAGGGAAACTATCCCGAGAGTTGTTCTCTGGAAGGCTGCTTCCAAGAAGATGCCACCCTAGAAGAACTAAAGAACAGCTCTTCTTGGGAAGAAATTCTCCCCAGAACCAAATTGAAACCTAACAAGAGGCACTTCCTCCAAAAAGAGATACAATTGAAAAAGCCGTTTACCCATGTGCGGCTTAGTATTTTTCCGGATGGAGGCGTGAGTCGGTTGAGACTATATGGGAAAGCTACAAATTCTAAATTCTGAATTACAAATTAAATGAAATTGGACGTTTTAAACCATCTATCTTCAAAGGAAGCGCAAGAAGAGTTCTTGAAGTGTTGCGGGTCCAAACGATGGGCCGAGGCCATGACCCAAAGTCGTCCCTTCAAAAATCCTGCCGAGCTTTTTGATAAAGCCCAAAGGACATGGTATTATCTTACTCCTGAGGATTGGGTCGAGGCCTTTTCCCAACACCCCAAAATCGGGGACTTGGACTCTCTTCGAATTAAGTTTGGCGCAACAAAGATATGGGCCAAGAAGGAGCAATCCGGCGTGGCTCTGGCCTCGGAAAAAGTTCTCACGGAACTGGCGGAAGGGAACCAACTCTACGAAAAGAAATTTGGCTATATCTTTATCGTGTGCGCCACAGGAAAAAACGCGGAGGAAATGCTCTCTGTTCTTAAACAGCGTTTACAAAATGATCCTGAAACCGAGATGCGAATAGCCGCCGATGAACAAAATAAAATCACGCGCCTACGATTGGAGAGAGTATTGAAATGATCTCAACCCATGTATTAGATACAAGCCGTGGCCGTCCCGCCAAAGGTGTCCCGGTCCGGCTTTGCATTCGTAGCTCCCGAGACCAATGGAAGCTCCTAGCCAAAGGAACCACAAACAAAGATGGAAGAATTCCCGACCTTCTTTCAAAAGGGACAAAACTGAAAAAGGGAGTTTACCTCATTATCTTCGAAACCGCTAAGTACTTTCATTCCACAGGAACGAAATGTTTTTATCCCGTGGTTGCCATCACTTTTTCAATTCAAAAACCTCGGGATCACTACCATATTCCTCTCTTGCTTAGCCCTTATGGCTACTCCACTTACCGCGGTAGCTAAAATGGGACAGGTCCATTTTTTTATGTGGATATAAAAAAATGGACCTGTCCCAAATAAATGAATGGCTAAACCTTATTGTCCGTTGGTTCCATGTGGTGGCGGGCATCACCTGGATTGGGCAGACCTACCTCTTCAACTGGATGGAGAAAACCTTAACCCCTCCAGAAGATTCTCGCTCTAGAAAAAACATTGCCGGGGAATTATGGATGGTTCACGGCGGCGGTTTTTATTTGGTGGAAAAACAGAAGGTTCCGGAGATCATGCCCAAGACCCTCCACTGGTTCAAATGGGAAGCGGCCCTCACCTGGATCAGCGGCATTCTTCTGCTCATCATCGTCTACTACATGGGAGGCTTGATGGTGGAGCCCGACTCCAGAGTCAGCGAGGCCGCTGCCATCGGGATCGGGGTGGGCGTCCTGGTGATGGGTTGGATCGCGTACAATCTTTTATGGCGTTCTCCCCTGGGGAAAAATGAGGTTCTGGGCGCCACCCTCTGTCTATTTTTGGTCATGGGTTTGACCTACGAACTGAGCCACCTCCTAAGCCCTCGTGCGGCCTACATGCACATCGGCGCCATGTTCGGCACCATCATGGCGGCCAACGTCTGGATGATCATCCTGCCGGCTCAAACCAAAATGATCGCCGCCACCAAAGTGGGAAAGACCCCCGACAGAAGTCTCGCAGCTCGGGCCAAACGATGCTCTAAACACAATACCTACATGTCCATTCCGCTCATTTTTCTCATGATCAGCAGCCACTTCCCCACCGCCTCCTACGGCAGCGATTACAACTGGGTGATTTTGGGTGGATTAATTTTGCTGGGTTGGGGAGCCGCCAGACTCATGAGAGGCTAAAATGGGGTCAGATCCCTTCTTGAAAGCGGCGGTTGGAGAAAAAGGAGGCAGCCTCCTTTTTACGGAATTCGAATGAGGATGGGATTTTTTAACTTGACCACCTGACAGTCTTCCTTTGTTCCATTTTCCCAAATGAGACAACCAAAGTCCGTTGGTTTGTCCAACGCAATGAGGGGATGATGCCACACCCCCGGCTTATAACTGATCCCCTGCGATCCGGTTGCGATAAAAGCGGACAAAGAATTTAAATCCGGCTTTTCCTTTCCCAAACTCACCACCACCAAATATCTCTTCGCTCCAGTCATGGGAATAAACACCTGCGTGGAGAAGGGATGTCTTTCCAGAAGTTTTATCGTAATCGGAAACTTTCGATGAGGCCTGCAACGGAAGAGGCATACATTGAGCTTGGCACGTTTAGGTCTTAAATTGGCAACTTTAGTCAAGTGATTAAAGCGTTTGGCGGTTCCCATGTTAGCAGAAACAGAGGGGCCGTGCGCAGAAATCACGCTGCCATAAGACTTATAGTTTTGAGGGGTGAGAAAACGAAGTTTCATAAGAACCACCTGTCCCCTCACCCTGCCCTCTCCCTCAAGGGGAGAGGGAAACTCAAGAATGAACGCAAAATGTTTTGAGAGACGCGAAGTCGGTACTCCCGCGTGGAACGAATGTCATCAATCGGGGACACATCTTGCGTGAGAAGCTCGCAGGCACGATCCACCACCTCACGGGTGATTCTTTTGCCTAGACAGAAAGATTCCACAGTTTTAAGACGCCGTACGGTGGGCGCCATGCTGCCCAAAGCGAATCTAAGTTCCTGAACCGTTCCCTCTTTCTTGAGCCATAAAAGTCCCGCCGCCACCGTTTTGGAAATGGCTTGGGCCGCCCGGGTGCCCACTTTTCTAAATAGGATTCGGGTCGGCTTTTTATCCAGGAAGGGAATCTCGATCGCCTCAATCAACTCTCCGGG
>JACQJM010000190.1 GCA_016205045.1 Elusimicrobiota bacterium
GAGCTCAGGGACGATTGGAGCCTCAGAGAGGCCAGACGAGCGTGCAAATCCAATCTCAAAGAGGGGTCAGATTTACGCTTTTCAAAAAACATCATCATCAGAAGAAGCATTATCCCTCCATACGCATACAGCACGGTCCATTTACTGGAAATCCCCAATCCTAGAGAAACCCCAAGCGCTAAATAGGAGTGGTTAGAAGGCCGCCAATCAATTAAAAAGTACCTGCTGAAGATGAAATAGGAAAGCAGAATAAAAAAAGTGGCATAAACATCCAGCATCCCGATGCGGGACATGGTGAACTGGATCCCATCACAGAGCAAAAGGCCTGCGGCCAGCAACCCGACCCAACGACTTCTGAAAACGCAAGCTCCCAAAAGATATGTCAAGACGATGACCCCGCTGCCAAAAACGGCCTCGGGGAATCTCCAGGCGAAAGAGTTCTCCCCCAAAACCCTCATGCTCAAAGCCATCACTAACTTTCCCAAATGGGGGTGCGTCCACTCCGTGGGCTCCTGACCATGGATAAACTGAAGCGCCGTTTTGACATGATGCACCTCGTCGAAATACTGTCCCTGAGGAAATCCGATGCGAAATAAATACAGGGAAAGAGAAATTGCAAACAACACTAAAACCGCCCATTTTTCAGAAAACATCTCGATGTCCAGCCATCTTCCCCACGTGACAGAACTTCCCCATCTACTCATTTTCCCTCTCCCTATCAGGGAGAGGGAAGGGTGAGGGTTAGAAAAGCTCTTCGAAAAACTCCAGACAGCCATCATCCAGATGAAGAGATTAAACAAACACAAGATGAAAATCATCTCCTTCCCAAAAAGGAACCCCAGGACAAAAGGAAGATGGAGCGCCTGGCTTAAGACTCGGGGTTGATAATCATACAGGACATAGAGAAGATTCATGGCAAAAGACAAAGAAAAGACCGCATACAGAAAGAACCCCCTCTTAGCCTTCATTCTAGGGAAGGCCAGAGCCAAAAAGGGTAGCGCCATATAGGCATATCTTTCATGCATGCGGGTCAAAAAAAGAAAAGCTCCCAAGACAACCAAAAATGCCGCCATCCAAAATTTCCTCGTGGAAAATTCTCCCCGACATCGGTACAGGATCCAGGCATAGGCCGCGCCGAATAAAATCAATCCCCAGTGGAGAAGGGAAATACCCAGAAAAAGTTCGTGGTCCGGCCTCCACATACCGAAGAGAGCCCAGAAATTAAACGCATTGACAGAAGTGAAAGCATACTCACTCGCCGTGGATCTATAGAGGCGGATCAGCCAATCCCAAGGCTGATGAACCCCGAAAGGGAGGGAGAAGAGGATGACCGATCCCAAGGCCAAAAGGGCCGCCGAAACTGAATTTCGCCAGGAATGGTTTTTCAGAACCCAAAAAACCAAAAGGGGAACTAGAAGAAGCGCCTGAAGCTTGCTCAGAACCGCCATCCCCACGAAGGCACCTCCCCAAATAGCTCCAGTTTCTTTCTTGCTCAACAAATAAGCGCCCAAAACCATCCAAAAGGCAGAAATAGAATCGGCTTGTCCCCAGATGGCGCTATCAATCCACACCGCGGGATTGAAAAGAAAAAGCAAGGACACAAACCTTGCTTTTTTTTCACCACCTCCCTCCTCCCCAGACCACCTGTATACCATGTAAGCGGTTCCCATATCCGCCAGGATGGGTGGAATCTTGACAAGAAAAGGATAGAGAGCGTCTCCAGGAAGAAGTGGATGAAGAACCCTATACAGGAGACCAACCAACCAAAGAAAATAGAGGTAGCCTGGCGGATAATCGCACCAAACCTGCCCATAAAAATTGAGGATCCCTTTGGAAATGAGCGCCCTGCTCCAATCCACAAACAGGTGGATATCCCAAGATAGCCCTGGAAGAAAAGCCAAACAAACCCTAAAAACGAAAGCCAAGAGAAAGAGCAATTCTAGGGACCGGTCTCGAGGTCGCTTAGATATGCCCCAGAGTAGATCTCTTATGGACAAAATCCACAGGGTAAATCGTGCCTTTTTGTGCATAGAAAAATCTTTCCTGTCTGAAAATAAATTGGAACAATTCCCCAAAAGCCATGAGGATGACCCTGGGATTTCCACCCGTGGACCGGCCATGAAGTCTGGGAAGATGGCGGACCGGAACCTCATGTGCGAAAAAACCTCTCCTCCGGGCTGAAGCCAATATTTCGGCATTGATCATCGCCCCGGTGGTCAAAAGCTTTAGCGGTTTCAGGATCTCGGCCCTAAAGAGCTTAAAGGCGCAGTCCAAGTCCCTGACCTTAACCCCTAACAATATCCGAATCAGCCAGTTCCACCCCCAGGCAAAAACCAGACGCAAAAAGTTATCTTTCCTCCTGGCCCTGTAACCTAATACGATGTCGTGATCCTCTATATAGGGGACCAGTTTTTCTATGTCCCTTACATCGAATTGGCAGTCCCCATCCGTAAAAAAGATGTACCGGTATCGGCAAGCCGCGATGCCGGAGCGCAAGGCCGCGCCGTACCCCAAGTTTCTGGGATGGTGAACCACCCAGACATCCCCGAATTTCCCGGCCAGGCCATCTGCCAATTCTCCCGTGCCGTCCTTGCTCCCATCGTCCACAATGATGATCTCATGCCGCCGGCTGACCTGGGGAAGAACAACCCTCAGAGAGCGCACCATACGTTCCAGGTTGGCCTTCTCATTGAACGCCGGGAAAAATACAGAAATTTCAGTCAATTTGCTCATTGAAGGAAAAATAAACCCGCCTGATTATTTACGGAGGAAGTTTCCGACGCAACTCTCGGTTCGGTTCTTTTCTTATTCCCTATGCGAACCCGATAACGCGGGCGGGAGGGCCTCTCTCTCACCGAAAGGCCCTCCTGCCCTTTCAAAAATCCCTCCTGCCTCATGAACTCAATGGTCTTTTTCACATCGGGATGACCGGGATTGAGCCTCCAAGCTCTCTCCCAGGCTTTTCTCGCCTTGTCTTTTATCCCCAAGGCATACAACGCGGAACCCATACGGACATAAGCCATCACCTCATTGGGGTTGATTTCCAAAATTTCGTGACACTCTTTTAAAACCAGATCGTAGTCTTCTTGATGAAAATACTGTTCCGATTTGAAAAGCTTGAGCTTAATCGGGTCCACATCCGTAAATCCAGAGGCCGCCGAGAAAGGTGCCGGTGACGAACCCGGCTTCTGTCCTGAGGGTCTTAACAATGCCAAAAGCCTCCTGGGCATCCTGTGCTCGGGGTTTTTGTTGGAGGCCGCTTGAAAAACTTCTCTCGCCACCTCCGGATTTCCAGCCAGGTACTGCCGGATTCCCTGGCGCAAAAGTTGGTGGAGTTCCTCCGAACCTTCGATGGATGGAACTCCCGCCTCCACCAGGACCCGGAGGCCTTGGAATAACTTTTCCTGTTCCGCGGGCAACGAGGTCTGTCTCTTAGCCTGACTTAAGCCTTGGAAAGCGTCTTCATACTTTCCTTCTTCTACACGGACTTTGCTCTCCCGGTAAAGCTGTTCCACCAAACTTTCTCTGGCGTGTCGAATGTCATTCCCGAAGGAATAGGTCAATCCTGCTTGATGGAGCAGTCCCCGCGAGTGAGACTCGGCTGAATACTTCAGATGAAAGCTTCCCCATCCCCAGCGAGTTCCTGCGGACAATGACTGATTTCCCCTTCCCAAACTCAGGGCAAAATTTGGAAACAGTTCATACTCCAATCCTAACCTCATATCCGTAGTCCTCAAAAACGCCGCATCCCCCACCAAAGAAAACTTGCTCTCGGCAATCGGCCAACCAAATCCGGCCTTGACCACGGGAGAAGGCAAATTTGCCATTTCGCCTCCGGATTGAACAGGAATATTATAAAGAACGACTCCCAGATTCCAAGGCTTTCTGGTAGAATAAAAGGAATGTTCGTAACGCAATCCAAAATCCAGCGTGCTCAACGGGGCGTTTTCGGAAGGCCCGCTTCGGTGAAGTAGATTCAGGCCAAAACCGAATGAAGTATGAGGAAGGAAATCAGGAAACGGAGCCCGGCCGTACGAGAGCTTGAAAAGAATTTCAGGGTCGCGAAAAGAGTCTCCCAAAGAAGCGTTATCCAAACGATACAGCCCCACGCCGAACGCCCCTGCCGAAACGGTGGGAAAAGCCATAAAAACTCTGCCGTAAGACCCTCCTTCAAATAGAGTGGCATAAGCCAGGGAGTACTCTCTAAATAACATAAAACCCAAATTCGCGGGATTAAGCTCCGTGCTTTGGGAACCGTTCCCTGACAACATAAAGTTATTTCCCGTCCAAGCCTGGCTCAACCCTTGGGATAAAGACAGCAAATCGTCTCTGGTGCCGGCCCAAGAAAGACCCGGCAAGACGAAGAGAAAAACCGCAACCAACCCAACCTTCAGACCATTTTTCATTTTCTGCTCCATCTACCGTGATACTCTTTAGAGGCTAGCGTCACACTGCATGAGCTGGTCTTCTTGGTCGCTCTGGTGACAGCGGTACTGCACCGATACAAGCCTTCCACCCCTGATCTCAAGATGCCTCTCGGTCCACGCATCTTCCCTCTCGGCCTGGGAATCCCAAGCGATAGGGGCGGTCTTTTGCGTGGAAACCACACCCGCCTTCAGTTCACCTTTCTCCGGGGTGTTGCCCCCGATTAGAATGAAAGAAGCTGTCAACACTGAGAAAAACACTCCCGTCATCAGTTTCTGGGTCATTTTAGTCTCCTCCGTTCTCATACCAATATTTTAAGGCAAAAGGATCAAACGGGGGTCAATTCCAAATCAAATTTGTATGAAGCAATAAATGCAGGAAATATAATGATTATTTTAATAAGACGGGGTGATTAAAAGGTAGGTTTAAGTCTCACCGGACACCTATCCTAACCCTGGATTTGCATAGGTTTCCTTTAAGAACCGCCACATACATCCCTTGTAGGACGATCTCTCCCTGGGAGTTCCTCCCATCCCACTTCACCTCGTTGACTCCACTCCTTCCTCCCAAAGATCCCGCGGAAAAAGACAGATTTAAAACCCCCTGACCCAAGAGATCGTAGATTTTCAGACTAATGTCGGAATCCTCAGGCAGTTCATAATGAATTTTAGCGCTTTCCCCTTTATGAGGCCGGAATGGATTAGGATAGGTATACATGTCCCCACAGGCTTTGGGTTGAGGCGTTGGAGTGGGGCTGGGCGCAGGTGTGGGGGTCGGCGTTGGAGTCGGGGTAGGTGTAGGCGTGGGAGTTGGTGTTGGAGTAGGAGTTGGCGTAGGTGTAGGAGTCGGAGTAGGCGTTGGTGTGGGGGTCGGAGTAGGGGTAGGGGTAGGTGTTGGTGTAGGAGTAGGGGTCGGTGTGGGAGTCGGGGTTGGGGTCGGAGTCGGAGTAGGGGTCGGTGTGGGAC
>JACQJM010000172.1 GCA_016205045.1 Elusimicrobiota bacterium
CCCTCACCCCTCACCCCTTTGGTTTCGGCGGGAGAGCCTGGCTCGGCCAGCATGGACTTTTTGAGATTAGGAGTAGGGGTGAGGCAAATGGGGATGGGGGGGACTGGGATCGCGTTGGGGGACGATGTGCATGCGGCCTACTTCAACCCGGCGGGGTTATCTCAGTTGGGGCGCCAGGAATTGGCCCTTTCCCATGCGGAGTGGTTGGATCAAATAAGGTACCAAACCCTTTACTGGGCTTACCCCAGATTTCAGTACGGAACCTTTGCCGCTCAATTTCAATATTTAAGTTATGGAACGATCCCAGGCTACGACAATTCAGGTAAAAAAACGGCGGATGTGCAGGCTTCCGATGTTTTGGGGGGCATTTCGTGGGGGGGGAAGATCCATCCCGATCTTTCGGTGGGAGCGGCTTTCCAGTATCTGCGGGAGAACCTGGAAACAAGCTCAGGACAGACGTGGGCGGGGGATGTCGGTCTTTTATATCGTCCTGTGGATGTGGCCTCTCCCTGGTTGTCTCATCTCTCCTGGGGTTTAGTGGCGCGCCATATAGGGCCGGGGCCCAGATTTATCTCTGAGAGAGAGCGGTTGCCCACCAGCGTGGGGGCTGGGGCGGCCTTTAAGGCTATGGGAGAGGCTCTGACGTTGTCTCTGGATCTGGAGAAACCGGTGGACTCTGCGCTCTCGATTTTAGGGGGATCGGAATACTGGATCAAAGATGTTTTTGCGCTCCGAGCCGGTTTTAGGGCCCCGTCGGATTTGGGCAGCGGTCTGAGTTTGGGGTTGGGGGTAAAAGTGGGTCAGGTCCAGCTGGATTATGCCCTGGCTTCCATGGGAGACTTTGGATACACCCACCGCGTGGGACTGATTTTCCGATTCGGCGGGGTTGTGGAGCAGATTTACCACAGCGGAATTCACTTCATGCGGGTGGGAAGATATGCCGAGGCCGTTCTGGAATTCGACAAGGTGCTCAGTCTAAATCCCGAACATCGCCAAGCCTTGCTGAGGCTCAAGGAGTGTCAGGTCCAGATGGAAAGGCAGGGGGAGAAAAAATAGTGAGGGGAAATCATGGGGAGAGCGGCTGGAGTTCCATTCCCACGCGCTCGATAGCCTTTCGAGATTTGAGATGGTTGGGGTCATAGCGAAGGGCTTTCTTCCATAGGCGTCTCGCCTCCAGGGGATTTCCCTGGCTGAATTCGATCAAGCCCTCCAAGTAAACCTGCTGGGCTCTTTCCTGGATGCCGGTGGATTCTTTCCTCTCCTTTAGATAATTTCCTATTTGAGCCAGGAGTTCCTGAGCATGAGGGTTGAAGGGATCCTCTCGAATCACATCCAGGGCTTTCTCGGCGGCTTCCAGGAGCTTATTTTCATGGTAGAGACTCAACACCTCAGTCAAGGTCATCTCTAAGGAAGCCCGGCGTTTTTGTTCTAAGAGGCGCGATTTTAATTTTTCGATAGAATCTACAGCCCCGGAGTAGTTAGGATCCAGCCGAAGGACCTCTTCCCAAGCTTGCAGGGAGTTTTCCAGATCCCCAGCCTGGCTCAGGTTTAAGGCGCGTTGGGCCAGTTCCCCGATGGAGGGATGACCTGGATCGGGGTTAGTCAGATTTTCCGTGAGGGGATGAGATCCTTCCGATCCTTTTCTGCCAGCGGACAGGAGGCGCTTTGCCTTGAACACAATTTCTTGTCTCTCCTTCCGGGTGGGAAGTCTTCTGCTTTCCTTTTCCTGAAGGATCTTTCCTAGGGTCCAGACATAGTACCGGATTTGGGCGTTGGTGGGATCGAGCAGAAGAGCCTGAATCATGGAGCTCATGGAGGCTTCGTATTCACCCTCCTCATACTGGACCAGGCCTTTTTTAAAAAGATCCAGGCTCTTTTGCTGCTGAACCAGCCTGGGGGGGTGCGGGGTGTTCTGTTTTTGGTTTTCCTGGGCCGGCATGTTGAAAGAGGCCGCCAACAGAAAACTCCAAAAGAGTGGATGAGGGTTCATGTTTGGGGTGGATCGTCCTTTCTGGATTTTGGAATGGAAAATGTGAATCGGGATCCTTGACCCGGATGGCTCTCCACCCCGATTTTTCCTCCATGGGCCTCCACGATGAGCTTGGAGAGGGAAAGGCCCAGCCCCGTGCTTAAAACTTTGTGAGCAGGGTCCTGTTCGTGAATTTGCTCGAATTTGGAAAAGACCTTGTGAATTTTATCAGCGGGAACACCTGCGCCCGTGTCCTGAACGCTGAGGCGGGCCTCCTCCTTAAGGTTTTCAACGGAGATTGTGATTCGGCCTCGAGCGGGCGTGAACTTTAGGGCGTTGGAGAGAAGATTTACCAGAACTTGCTCGATGCGGTCGGGGTCCATGGAGAGGAGCGGCAGATCTGGGGGGCAGGTCATTTCCAGATTCACTCCCAGCTCCTGTGCTTTTAGCTGGAAGAGATCGAAGGCATTCTGCAGGATGGGGTTTAAGTCGGCAAGCTCCCATCGGAAGGGCATGCGGCCGGCTTCCAGCTTGGTCAAGTCCAGGATGTCGGTGACGAGGCGGGTTAGCCAGCGGGTGTTTTCTCGCATGACCTGAAGGGTTTCCTTTTCTTTTTCTGGAGCGATTTTCCCCGCCAGGAGCAGGTCCATATAACCCTGCATCACCGCCAAAGGATTTCTGAGTTCATGGGAGGCATAGGAAATGAAATCATCCTTCATGCGATCCAGTTCCTGAAGCTTGAGGGCCATCGCGTTAAATTCCTGGGCCAGCAGTCCGAGCTCATCTCTACGGTGGATGGGGAGCCGAGTTCCCAGATCTCCTGACCCAATTTTTTGAACTCCCCTCACAAATTGTTGGATGGGTCGGGTGAGGTTTCTTGCCAGTAGAAAAGAAGCCATCAGGCCCACACCCAGACATCCCAAAACCACCACCAGAAGGCGTGCCTGGGCTTCTTTTTGGCGTTGGTTGAGCAGGGCGTCTATTTGGCTCTTTTCATAGCTGATATGAATCACTCCTATAGGTTGCTTCTGGAAAAAGAGAGGTGAAGCCAAGTCCACGATGGTTTTGCCTCCCACGGAGAGGAATCTTTGGGTAGGACCCTTCAAGGAGAGGAGCTCTTGCATTTCGGAGATTGATTTTTTAGGAAGGCTTCTTTTGAAAGTTCCCTTTCTCACCAGATCGCTATGCATGAGGACACTTCCCTTTTCATCTATCCATTCGATGGTGGCAATGGAGGGGTCCTTCAAAGCCGTTTGGATGTAGCGGACAAGCAGGATATCTGAGTGGGTGATCCAGGCATCACTGCAGATTTGGATGAGCTCCTCCAGGGTTTTGCTTCTTTCGGCTTCAAGTTGAGTAAGGAGATGACGCCTTTCCAGCAGGGAAGAAAAAATCCAGGTGGTGGCTAGGGTTAATAGAACGGTAGCGCTGGTGGTGATCGCAAATTTAGTCCGAAGATTCACCGGGTTCCCTCTGCTCCCAGAACCGATATCCTTTTCCAGGAACCGTTTCTATTTTATTTCCCAGATCCGGGCCTAATTTTTCTCTCAGGTGTCCGATATGGACGTCCACCACGCGATCCACCAAGATCTCGTGCCACAGCTTGGAGAGAACATATTTGCGCGAGATGATTTGAGGGCGCTTTTTGACCAAGAGGTAGAGTAAATCGAACTCCTTGCGCGTCAAGTGGCCAATGATCCGGTCCTTTATTTTGACGAGATGGGCCTGAGGATCCACGGAAAGATCTCCACAGCGAAGCGTTCCTTCGCCTTCCTTGGAGTAGTCCAGGCGTCTTAGAAGGGCCTTCACCCAGGCCACCAGTTCCAGGGTGGGGATGGGTTTGGTGAGGTACTGATCGGCTCCTGCGGTGAGGCCCGTAATTTTCTTTTCTATATCGGACTCAGAGGTCAGGATGATGATGGGGGTAGTGGAGAGTTTGGGATGGGCGCGTACCCTTTTACAAATCTCAAGGCCATACTGGTCCGGCAATTTTAGGTCCAACAGAATGAGCCCGGGGGCTTCATTTTCGAAAATTTGAACTCCATCTTTGGCGTTGGCAGACTCCAGAACGGTGAAGCCATCTCCTTGGAGCGCCAGCTTTGTGATGTGGCGCAGGTGGTAATCGTCTTCAATGACCAGGATTTTTGTGGATCCCAGGTTTGTCATGCTGCGGCCCTCCCACCAGAGATAGTACGAAAATAATCCTTTTCTCGCAAAAACCTTCTTTAGAACTTCCCCGAACTCACCATTTCCCTCCCCCTCACCCTGCCCTCTCTGTGGGACCCGACTACGGTCGGGGAGTGCCGGCTCAACACGTCTTTAGGAC
>JACQJM010000196.1 GCA_016205045.1 Elusimicrobiota bacterium
GTGTACTTCACGCCTGCTTGGAGGCATTTGAACCGGGAAGAAGTAAAAAATCCTCCAGAGCCACCCTGGACTTCCGGTTCCCTCCTTTGGGGAATAAAAAGGATTGAAATTCGGGTAGATAATTGGGACAAAGGAAGACAGGCTGGTAGGCATCGGCCAATCAGGGCATTCCATGAGGAAGCGAGGCTGCTTTCAGATATAGAAAAAAAGTCTCTTAAGGTTAAAACTTACCTCGGTGATCCTACCTTGACTTTTGGGGACCACGGCACCCTGGAGGTGGCAAGCGGAAGGTGGATCCTCACACTAAAGAATTGATCCAACGGTACTTAACCGAAAATGAACAGTCGTATAAGAACTCCTTTCGCATATCTTTTTGGCGTTCACAGAGACTATTTTTATTGATATGCACCTCTATAGGATTGCTCTTCCTGATCTTATGCACTGGAAGAACCGAAGATGTTTCAAAAGTTGATGAGCTCACTAGCGCCATCAGCGAAAAAAATCTATCGAAATTGCGAAGGATCATCGCCTCTGGCGTTGACGTCAATGCTCCGAACCCTATGATGTATGACCTGTCACCTTTCTCGTTCGCTATTCAAAAACAGAATATTCCGATCATCCAAGCCCTTCTTAAAGAAGGAGGAGCAAATCCAAATAACCAGGGCTCGTTAGAATCTCCTCTCCGGGGGGCCATTCAAACTGGCAACCTCAAGATCGTGGAATTACTTGTCCGATATGGCGCTAAAGCAAGTGAACAAGGCCTCCTTCACCTTGCCTCTGCAATGGGACAACTGGACATCGCCAATTTCCTTCTCAAACGTGGGGCAATCATAAATGCAAAAGATACGGGAGGAACAACCCCTTTACATAGGGCGGTCATGCAGCAACATAACAAAATGGTATCCTTTTTGATAAATAAAGGGAGCAGTCCCGACTTGAAGGACGTAAATGGAAAAACTCCTCTCGATTATGCTCGGGTGCTCCAGCTTCAGGATATCATCTCACTGTTAACGCCACTTACCCAATCCCCTCCCAATGATGACTGGCACATTGAGTTTGCCCAAGCCGTTTCGGTGGGGCTTATCGAACAAGTAAAAAGGTTCCTCGACTACGGTGTCGATCCAAACTCCCGCGGGTGGGATGAGAATTATCCAATTCATATCGCCACACTCAATGGACATGATGCAATTGTGAAACTTTTGATCAATGGCGGAGCTGATATTCACTCACGTGGAGAAAATGGAAGGACCCCACTGCATCATGCCGTTCAAGGGAACAGACTGAGCCTCGTCCGACTTCTTTTGGAGAGGGGTAGCGATCCTCGCCTTCGCGATTCAGGTGGCAAAACGCCACTTGAGCTCGCATACAAGAAGCGAGAAGATTACCTTTCACGTGACTTGGGTCTTTACCGAGATAATATCCTAAGTTCCAATGATCAAATCATCCATATGCTCTCAGATCAATCGGCACCAACACCTAATAGAGGGCCATCCAAGGATTAAAGCGGAGAATTCAAATCTTCCCATTTATGACCAGGGTAGTTTGGAGAAAGGGTTTGAGACAACAGCACCATCTATTTCGAACCAAACTGCTGTATTGGTACTACAAGCACCGCAGAAAACTTCCCTGGCGGAGAACCAAGGACCCCTACGCCATCTGGATTTCCGAGATCATGCTCCAACAAACCCAGGTGGCCACCGTCTTGCCTTACTACACCAGATTTTTAAAACGATTCCCCGACCTCCCCAGCCTCGCTCGAGCTCCATCAAAAGAGGTGCTCAGTCACTGGGCGGGTCTGGGGTACTACTCTCGCGCCAGAAATCTACACCGGGCTGCTCAAGAAGTCATAGAAAAATGGAAGGGACGCTTTCCCTCTGACTTTGAGAATATCCACTCCCTCCCGGGCATCGGCCGGTACACCGCCGGCGCCATCATCTCTATCGCCTGGAACAAACCTTATCCCGTTCTGGATGGAAATGTGGCGAGAGTTTTTAGCCGACTCTTTCTCATCCGCGCTAACCTCAAAGATCAGCCCATTCAGAAAAAGTTGTGGGAATGGGCCCAAAAAATGTTGGAGAAAAACCACCCAGGAGATTGGAATCAGGCTCTCATGGAACTGGGGGCCACCGTGTGTATACCCGACAGCCCCCTTTGTTCTTCTTGTCCTGTTGTTAAATTCTGCATGGCCTATCGGAAGGGAGTCCAAGAGAGCCTGCCCAACTTGGGAAAAAGCAGAGAGCCAGTTTCCCTCTCCTGGAATGCGGTGGTCCTGGAACAACAAGGAAAATTATTACTGGAGTTTAGGAAGGATGAAAAACTGCTAAAGAATCACTGGGGGTTGCCATCTAAAGGCAGTTTGAGGTTCGAAGCTAGCACGCTGGGCCTTTCTGGGGCCCCGGCTGGCACCCGAAGCACTGCGAAGGGTGTTCGAAGTTCGAAGTTATTAGGAACTATTCATCACACCATTACTCACCATAAGATAAAAATGACAGTCTACAAAGCAAATCTCAGATCTCATAAC
>JACQJM010000173.1 GCA_016205045.1 Elusimicrobiota bacterium
CTCTTGGAGGCATGCCCCATTCGATTGCGGCCTATCTTGATGACTTCGGTCGCCACCATCGCCGCCGCCATTCCACCGGCCTTGGGGGTTGGTCCCGGGGCGGAGTCCCGCGTGCCCATGGCTTTGGTGGTGATAGGAGGGGTGGCGGTCTCCACAGTTCTCACGTTGTATGTGGTGCCTTGCGTCTATAGTCTCTTCTCTCGCTGGGAGAGCCACCGGCACGATAGAGACCTTCAGGAAGCGCTCAAAGAGCTTGAAGATTTTGCCCATACAAAAGAGCTTGTTTTGAACGATTGAACTCAAAAATCATTTTTCCCGCATGACCTTCCTCCTCGCGGCCGGTTTTGTGGCCGGAGTCATCGATTCCGTGATTGGAGGGGGAGGTCTGATCACAATACCCGCGCTGATGCTTCGAATGGGTATTTCTCCCGCCACCGTAGGGACCAATAAGATCGCTGGAACCGCCGTCACCCTCACCGCGATGCTTGTGTACGGATTCAATAAGAGGGTGCCTTGGGAAGTAGCCCTGAAATTTGCGGGATGGGTGGGGCTGGGTTCTGTCTTAGGAGCATTCTTCTCTCCGCGTTTTTTAGCTCCCCTTTACCCGGCAATGCTTTGGGTGGGTACGGGACTTTGTGTGGTTACTTTGTTTTTGAAGGACAAGATTTTGTCTTGGATGAAATCTCATCATCAGAGGACAGGGAATTCTCTTTCTCCTCTGGCCATCGGCTTGGGGTTGGTTTGTGGTCTTTATGATGGGGCTTGGGGGCCGGGAGGGGGGACTTTCATGTTCTTAGCTCTTTTTTATGCCACGCCCATGGGTCTCATGGGGGCCATTGCAGCATCCAAGGTAGCTAATTTTTTTTCCTCGCTTCTGGCCTTGGGAGCTTTTGGAGTCCAGGGATACGTGCAGTGGGGTTTCGGTTCTCTGTTTGCCATGAGCTTGGTGGGGGGAGCTTTGGTGGGCTCTCATCTGGCCTTGAAGCATGCGGAGCGGATTTTAACCCCTCTTCTTCTTATTGTTACCGCTCTTCTGCTTTGGAAACACCTTTAAAAATTCTAAACTACTGATGCCTGCGTAAGTAACTGGACTTTTGCAAAAGATACTTATGGGGTCCGAGGTTATGAGTCGGGTCCTGTCTGTGGTTTGTAGCGCAGGGACGTGGTGCCATCTGTGGCACACTCTGAGCCTCGGGCCGACCATGGGCCAATTGCGGCCCTGCGGCACAGCCCTGCTTTTACAAATCCACAGCCACCCGACTCTGGAATTGGATTGTGTTCCCCAGCCACCCCCTCTCTTAAATTTGCAAAAGTCCAGTAAGTAAGTTTGGTGGGTGAATATAAAGGAGGTTCTATGAAATCATTTGGCAAGATAATGGTTATGGCCGCCATGGGTTTTTTGTTTGCAGGAGCGGTGTCTTTTGCGGAGGGGCCTTGTGCGGAAGACATGAAGAAGTTTTGCAAAGACGTCCCACCAGGAGGAGGGCGGATTCTCAAGTGTTTAAAGGAGCATCAAGCCGAGCTTTCTCAAGCCTGTAAGGAAAAAGGAAAAGAATTTAAGAAGAAGTTTAAGGAAAGAATGGAGGAGGTCCGCGAGGCCTGTCAGGCCGATGTGAAGAAATTTTGCCAGGGGATACAGCCTGGAGAGGGCCGATTGGCGGGTTGTCTTAAGCAGCATGAAGCGGAGCTCTCCGAGTCCTGCCGTAAAGAGGGAGCCAAGATCAAGGCTAAGAGAGAGAAGATCCGGGAGAGACTGGAAGAGTTTAAGGGGGTTTGTGGTCCCGATGTGGAAAAATTTTGCAAAGGAGTTCAGCCCGGAGAGGGAAGAATTATTCGCTGTTTAAAGGAACATGAATCGGAGCTTTCTGAGTCTTGCCGCAAAGAGAAGAGAACTCCCGGGGCGGTGGGAAAACACAAGGGGGAGTCTTGTGAGGAGGAAGAGCCCTGCAGAAAAGACGGTTCTAAGTTCCCTGCCTCACCGGCAGGCAGGTAAGTTCGAAGTTTTGGGATAACTTCCATTTGTTTATGAGTAAAGAATCGTCTTCCAAGCGGTTTTTGGATTTGAACCGGCGGATTATTTCTTGCAAACGCTGTCCGCGACTTAGGAAGTATTGTCGTAATGTGGCTCGGGTCAAGAGAGCCGCTTTCCGAAACTGGAAGTACTGGGGCAAGCCGGCCCCTGGTTTTGGAGACCCTCAAGCAGGACTTCTCCTGATTGGGCTAGCCCCTGCAGCACACGGCACCAACCGAACGGGGCGCATGTTCACGGGAGATCGTTCGGGTCAATTTCTTTACGCGGCGCTGTACCGGGCGGGTTTTGCGAATCAACCCACATCGGTGAGCCAGGAAGATGGGCTTAAACTTCGTAACTGTTATATTACCGCGGCGGCTCGCTGCGCGCCGCCAGGCAATAAACCTTCCCCGCGCGAACTCAAGAACTGCCGCGGCCATCTAGAGGAGGAGCTTAAGCTTCTGAAGGGGGTTAGAACTGTGTTGGCGTTGGGACGCATCGCCCACGACAGTTATTTGGAGTTGCTCAAACAACAACGATATATTGATTCGCGTTCCTCTTATCCTTTTAAACACGGGGCGACGCATCCCTTGCCGGCTTCTCTTCCTCTTCTTTTCGATTCTTATCATCCTAGCCAACAAAATACACAGACAGGGCGGTTGACGTCCTCCATGATGGATAAGGTATTGTCTGAGATTAAAAGACACCTAACGACCTCACCCAGTTTTTCGAGATGGGGTCCTGTCC
>JACQJM010000017.1 GCA_016205045.1 Elusimicrobiota bacterium
AGAAAAAAATAGATCTGGAGGGGCCTGACGATGTGGAGATTATCCCCCTGGCTCCGAAACAGGAGAAGTAAAATGAGCCCTAGAAATTTCTCTTTGGGCATCGTGGCGGTCCTTTTGGTTTTGGGATCAACTAAGGAGGCATGGATGAGTCAAGTTTTCTATCAGAAAATATCTTTGGAAGATGTGATGGATTGGTCTCGTGTGGTTGTAATTGCGAAATTAAAGAAAACGGAGACAGAGAAGATAAAAATATCTTCCTCAGACCTAGAGACCAAGAAGAAGGCCCCCCCGTTTCTCAAAAGAATTTTTTATTTTGAGAGGGTAGAGGTTCTGTACAGTCGTCCCGAAGTGGCTCTTGGCAAGATTCTTGCTGTGCTGAGCGCCAACTATGAAGGAGAGCTGGAGTCGCACAGACGATATTACTTAGAGAATATATCGGAATCACCAATCTATTTTGCTTATAAGCCATCTGAGTCTGCCGAGCGGGCCCTTGAGAAAAAACAGCCGGTACTTCTTTTTCTTAGGAATGAGGGGCAGACATTTCAATTCATTGTGGAGGATTCGTATGAATCCTTGGATAAGAAAGACCAAATTCTAAAGATGATCGAAAAGAAAAAGGCGAAAGATATAGAGGAGCCCTCAGCAGAACCTGAATCGGCACAACCCGGCGAGGTGTCGCCTTTCGAGGACGACCAGAAAAAGGTAAAATGAATTCCATGGTTGTGGTTTGGATGGTTCTAGGAGTCGCGGGACTGGGGCTTGGGGTTCTATTATGGAAAATACTAGCCCAGTTGCAGGCGACTCAGGTTCAGGGTCAGGCGCTTCAGTTGATGCAGGCCCAGATGGAATCTCTTCGCGGGCAGATGGCCCAGTCTCAGGAATCCTTGAGGACCCAGTTGGCTCAAAATCAGAACTCTATGGATCAGCGTCTGGATAATGCGGCGCGGGTGTTTGGGGAACTGCAAAAGCAGTTGGGAGGGTTGAACCAGTTAACCCAACAGGTTAAAGAGTTTTACCAGGAGACAACTAAGGGTCTTACGAGCCTGCAGGCGGTCTTCCAGCCCCCTAAAATGCGAGGGGGAGTGGGAGAGGTGCTCCTGGCCGCCCTTCTGGCGGATGTTCTCCCCAGAGAAACCTACGAACTTCAGTACACATTTAAAAGCGGCGACAAAGTGGATGCCTTGATCAAATTGCCGGAAGGGTTTGTCCCTGTCGATGCAAAATTTCCCCTGGAAAATTTTAAAAAACTGAGTGACGCCTCTGAGGAACGGGTAAGAAATGCGGCCAAGCGTGAATTTCTGAGGGACGTCAAAAAACACATCGAGGACATTTCTTCCAAATATATTCTTCCCGATGAAGGCACCTTGGATTTTGCCTTGATGTACATCCCGGCGGGGAACGTGTACTACGAGATCATTTTGAAGGGGGAAGAAGGGGAAAAAGAACTTTATCAGTATGGGGTGGAGAGGCGCGTCATTCCTGTCTCTCCCAATGCGTTCTACGCCTACCTCATGGCATTGGTGCGTGGATTCCGTGGGATGAAGATCGCCCAGAAGGCCCAGGAGATTTTGAGGCATCTCGATCGTCTGCATGGGGATTTGGGAAGGTTCGGTGAAGACTTTTCTAAGGTGGGCAAGCATCTCTCCAATGCCCAAAACGCCTTCTCCGAAGCGGAGAAGAGACTCACCCGATTTGAGGATAAGTTGGGGACTTTAAAAGAAGGAGCTCCTCCCGTGCTCCCTTCCAAAGAACAAAGTCTTCTCCCGGAATAGCTCTAAAATGGCACACCCTCCTGCGCCGTATAGTTTCCACGGACTTTCAGTTTCAGGGATGGTGGCGGTGGGATTGGGTTTGCTGACGTTGGTGTTGCTCTGGATGAAGAGAAGGTGGAAAATCAAGGCCGTCCGGCTGAGGGAAGAGCTTCAACGGCTAAAATCGGCGCCTCTCCAGCAAGAGTTTCGCATTGAGCGTTACGATGTGTTGTGGTTTCCTGTGGTGACGGCAGCCCAGGGTTCTCGTGAGGTTTTGGAAATCAAGCCCGGGGTTCCCCACTGCAAAGCTTGTGCGGTCCCTCTCTCCTCTCCTTTGGGCAAAAAAGAATGGGCTTGTTCCCAGTGTGGGTCTAAATTTGTCGGCTCTTTGGTGGATGTGATGGTGACCGATTCCGTTGCCCAGCAGGCGTTAAAGTATTTCCAAGAGAGACATCCCAACCACCGTAAATTAGTAAAATAGAGACAACGTCAGTTTCAGCACCTTCCTAGCCAATGGCCTGTTCGTCTAGTGGCCTAGGACATTGCCCTCTCAAGGCAAAGATCACGGGTTCGAATCCCGTACAGGCCACCAATGTTGCATTCAATGTAGCAACGTGTCCCGCGGCTTCATGCGGGGCCACCAATCTCACATTCAATGTCTCCACGTGTCCCGTGAGTACACGGGGCCACCAATGTCACATACTATGTCACTACGTGTCCCGCAGCCTCACGCGGGGCCACCACTCTTGGAAAGGCCCACCCATTATCCTACTTTTGTGCCACATTTGTGTCATAATTATAGGGCCCTATGAGTATCCAAGCACCTCTCCAAAAATTAACTACCAGAACTGCCCAACCGAATGAACTTGATTCGGTCTTCATGATGGGCTTTGATGCATGGTCTGGTGGCAAATTAAAAAAGCAATATCTGGCTGGATGTCACTCCTCGCCAAAATATCGGAAGGGGAAGTGGTATGTGCTTACGGATTCAGAAGGGTCGCTTATAAGCTCTTTGATCACCTATAGACTTTCGGTTCATGTAGCGGGCATTGGCTCGATCGCCACGCCGCCCGCGCTCCGCAATCACGGCTATGCTTCTCGGCTTATCTCCGGGGTTATTTCTATCCTAGAAGTACGCGAGCGAGTTCAGGATATTTTCCTTTTCGCCGATATCGCACCGAGATTTTACAAGCCGTTTGGTTTTGTTCCTTTACCCAAGCGTCACCAAAGATATCCTGATTCAGTTTGTATGATTCGTTCTTCTAGTATCGAGAGAATTAGAGATCCGTACTTTAGGCCCCCTGCTTATTTCTAGTGGTAGGATGCGACCTTGAAGTCTCAATAAAGACCTGGTATACTATTGTTAGGATATCCTAACAATTGTTCTTATATCAAAACATATGCCAACCAGGTTTTCTGCTGCGGAAATACTCCACCAGGAATCCCAGGTGCGGATTCTGCGTTTTCTGTGGAAAAGTCAGATTGAGTGGAGCGGAAGGGAAATTGCGAGGCAGGTAAAGCTGAGCGCTCCTACTTGTCACCAGGCTTTGAAGGAGCTATATGCCCGCGGACTTGTCTTGTTTAGAGGAATCTCCAATGTCCACATTTACAAAATCAACCCGGACAATTACCTGGTCCAGGAGATGTTCGCACCGCTATTCAAGGCCGAAAAATTACTTCCGGAGCAAGTTCTAAAATTTGTGAGACAATCCCTGATAAAAGGAACCAAATCGGCGGGGATTCTCTCTATTGTGCTTTTTGGCAGCATGGCAAGGGGGCAGGAGCGTTTGGATAGCGACCTTGACCTCTTGGTGGTGGCGCGATCCAAAGATTTCATTAAGTCTCTGGAAACTCCGCTAGAAGGACTCAGAGAAAAGCTTTCCAGGCGATTTGGGATTCCATTGTCGCCCTATGTTCAATCCATCGGAGACTTGCGAGAAAAATACAACAGGAAGTTGCCGCTCATCCTTAGGATTCTCAAGGAGGGAAAGCTGGTTTATGGAAAAGATCTCAAGGAGCTTCTAGCATGACCCCAAAACAGATTAGAACCCGCAACATCCCCCGGGGACGGTATACGACCTATCTAAAAAAGGCAAAAGAGTTTTTAAATGCCATGAAATTTTCAATTAGCATGAAAGATTGGAATGCCGCCTGTCTTAATGCCGTGCACTGTGCCATTTCCTCAACTGACGCACTCCTGGTTTACCATGCCAGCGTGAGGTCGGCGGGAGAATCCCATTTTGATGTGCTTGCCCTTTTGACACAACATGTCAAAGACGCTCAGACAAGTCAAAAGGCTCAGACCCTTAGAAAGATTATGGACTATAAAAACGCCGCCGCCTACGAAGATAAAGAACTTACGGAGCAAGAGGCCAAAGATGTTGAAAAGCTTACTGAAAGATTCTTTGAGTGGGCACAGTCTAAGCTGAAGTAAAACATAAGCCGTCCTCCACAGGATGTGTCTGCAAAAATAGATATCCAAATCGTTGTATTTAATACAACGATCGTTGTATTAAAGTCAACAATCGAATTATGGCTAGAATTTACCAACGCACTGGAAAGAAAGGCTCCCTCCAAGCAAAAGGGGATTGGCATCCCAAGGATTATGAGGTCCGACACATCCCACTCAATGAGAAATTGGTCAAGGTTATTCAGTCCCACGAGCGCAATGGAAGCCTTTATGTGTTCTGTAATGAGAAGGGGGGACCACTTATTGGGAATATACTTTCCCGGGACTTTCGCAAGCTAGCTAGAGGTTGCGGGATTAAAAATGCCTCCATCCATACCCTACGGCACACCTTCGCCAGCCACATGGCTATGCATGGTGTGGATCTGTACACCATCCAGAAACTCCTGGGTCATTCCAGCATAAAGACGACCGAAATATATGCTCACCTAGCTCCTAATTACCTGCAGTCAGCCATATCTAAACTGTCTTTCGGTGAGGGAATTTCTCGTAAAGAAATTGCCGTGGATTGACTTGATTCCGACCAGCCTCCGGGGGGTCCATCTTAGGCGTAAATAAACCTTGACACCGGCCCTATTTCTGTATATACTATAAATGTGGTGTTTGAGTGGGACAACGAAAAAGCGGAGCGCAATGCCTTCAAACATGGGATCAACTTTAAGACAGCGGCTTTTGCCTTTGATGATCCTTTCGCGTTCATGGTGGACGATCCCAAACACTCGACCCGTGAGCACAGACAATGGCTGATTGGAGATTCGGGTTCCGGGGTCTTGGTCATTGTGTTCACCCTTCGCCCGCCTAGACGCGCCATCCGAATCATCAGCGCGCGGCGGGCAAACCGTAAAGAAAGGAAAATATATGAAGAAAGTAAGAGAGTTTAATTTTTCCAAGGCCCGCAGGGTTACTCCCGCAGAAACCTCGAAGTTCAGGAAGGCGATTGAAAAGACGTTCCATGTCAAACGCGCCCATCGCGGCAGGCCCCCCAAGGGCCGGGATAAGTATCGAGAAATCTATATACGCCTTCATCCCAAAGCGCTCGAATGGGCACGAGCTCAAGCCAAACGCAGGGGCATTGGCTATCAAACCTTCATCAACGAAACGCTGCTGCATCACGCAATCTAAGCTTTTTGGGTACGCATCAAATATCGAGTATTAAAACGACCGAAATATACGCCCACCTAGCTCCTAATTACTGTTCTGCCCGCAAGGCTTTACGGAAATGCTTCCAGGCTTCTTTCTCAAGCTCGATTGTCTGGGTGATTGTGGGAAGTGTTCTGCCCATAAAATACCTTCCAGTTGTTGCTGGCTTTGCGACTTTTGCCAAGCCTCTTGCTAACTACGTTTTCTGGGGTTAAACTACCAAAACATGTTACTGCAAATTTTTTTTCTTTGTGGTATGACCCTCACTCCCGGGACTCTTCCAAACGCGGATGGTTCCCGAGAAGAAGTGTGGAAAGATAATTTCACAAAATTAGTTCTACACACCGATCGGCCCAAAAAACTCGCATTCTACGATCTCCCCTTCCATGCGGCCCTACAGAGAATGAAACAATCACACTGTGCCATGAGAGAGGTAGCCCAGGTTCTAGAGAAGGGGCCACCTCCACGAATAATCTCAGGGATGACTGAATCGGATCCCCATGCGGAATATGATAACACTACTAAAACCATCACAGTTAACACCCTTGCATACCTTCATGATCCGGATAATCTTGCCCGGGTACTTTACCATGAGGGGCTTCATTATCTCGAATTCAGCATGGGGCTCAGAAAAAAATATGAATATTCGATGTACCATGACTCCACTCGGATTCCGATTATTTTGAAAGCTCTCCTGAAAAATCCAGACCATCCATGCCTAAAACAAGTTAGAAACGACGGGACTTTGCTAAATTCCACAGGAGCTCCTTATGAGCCCAATTATGACAAGGTTAAGCCTGTCGAGCCTATTGATTTACGCTCCCTTCATCTTGATTCCCTCTCAGCTCCACTCAAAAAATTAAAAAAACCAGACTTCGATCACAGCAAGCAGTAAAATCCATAATTTCATGACCTGCCCGGAAACCTATTCAATCCGTTCAGGAACGCTTTAAATATTTTTTTGGACTCGACTGCGGAGAACCCAGTCTTAATCTACGCATAATATGCGGATTTTAAAGACTTGAAAATGCGGAGAATACCATGTATAATATCCGCATGGGGTGCGTAGAATGAGCCGCTACATCTACCAACAGCCCGACTGGCCTAGGTTCCACTGGAATCAAGAGGCCATCTCCACACCGCTGACCGCAGTGCGCCACCGGCAGGGCCGCCTGATCGGCCGGATGGAAGCTCTTGGCTTCCCCCAGCGAGATGAGGCCGTGCTTGAAACACTCACCCTCGATGTCCTGAAATCCAGCGAGATCGAAGGCCAGATTCTTAATCCCGAACAGGTGAGGTCATCCGTCGCGCGGAGGTTGGGCATGGACATAGCCGGCTTAGTTCCCGCAGATCGCCGCGTTGATGGCGTGGTGCAGATGACCCTGGAAGCCACGCAAAACTTTGCCAAACCGCTGACGGCGGAACGCCTCTTTAGTTGGCATGCAGCGCTCTTTCCTACCTGCGGAAAAGGAGTTACAACCTTGCCGCCGGTACCAGCGCACTATAGTGCGCTAGGTACGGGTGACGAGGGTACGGCTAAGATCAGAATCGGCGCATGGCGCGACGATGCCAAGGGTCCCATGCAGGTTGTGTCGGGGGCGATGGGTCGCGAGCGCGTACACTTTGAGGCTCCGCCGGCCAAGAGGTTGGATGCTGAAATGGCTTCATTTCTCGACTGGGTGAACCGAACCGGCGACGTCGACCCGGTCCTCAGAGCCGCCGAAGCCCACTTATGGTTCGTGACGATCCATCCCTTTGACGACGGCAACGGGCGCATTGCTCGCGCGATAGCCGATTGGGCGCTCGCGCGATCCGAGAACAGCTCCCAACGCTTTTACAGCATGTCGGCGCAGATCCGCCGGGAGCGCAAAGAGTATTACGACATCTTGGAAAGAACGCAGAAGGGTACGCTCGATGTCACGGACTGGATGCAGTGGTTCCTGGGCTGTCTGGATCGAGCGATTGCCGGAACGGAGACTTCGCTCGGGACTGTGTTTCATAAGGACCGGTTTTGGAAGTCACATATCCAAGTTGCGCTCAACGAACGCCAGCGTCTGATCTTGAACAAACTGCTCGATGGGGACTTTGGAGGGAATTTGACTTCGTCCAAGTGGGCCAAGCTGACCAAATGTTCTCAAGACACGGCGCACCGGGACATCCTTGATCTAGTCGAGCACGGTATCTTGGTTAAGGACAGCGCCGGCGGCCGAAGCACAAGTTATTCCTTGAAGGAACCCAGTTGAGGGATTAGACCACCGAAATATACGCCCACCTGGCTCCTAATTATCTGCAGTCAGCCATATCTAAACTGTC
>JACQJM010000187.1 GCA_016205045.1 Elusimicrobiota bacterium
CTTTATATTTATAGAAGGGGAGCAGAAGGGAAAAATTTCCCTTGACAAATGAGGGGTGGGGGGTTATACTTAAATAGCTTCAAGTACGGCATTCCAAAAAGGTGAAACCGCTGAAAGGCGGTTTTCGCAAAGCTTCAATCCCTCAGGGGAAGTTGAGCTGCTTAAGAATGCATAAGGATAGTCAGAATTTAACCTGCCTTTTTTTCCTGTGGGGTCCAGTCCAAGGATTCTCCTCAATAAACCTATGAACTCGATCTTTTTATGTATAACTCGCCCACTTCCCCGGCGTATTTTTTTATGGGGCTTCGGGAGAGCGAGGATGCGGCCCGGTTCCCCAAAAGGATTCAGTTTGCTGGAAGTGCTGATGGGGGTGCTGATCATCGCGACTTTGGCCAGCATTGGAATGCCTTCTTACGTCAATTTTGTGGAAAGAAGTCGCGTCTATGAGGTCGTGGAGTTGGCGCGTGTCTTTGCGGCGGCGGAGCAGCGGTATTACATGATCAATGGAAAATATGCAAAGAATCCTAATGATCTGGATATAGAGGTTTCGGGACTCAATTACTTTGTTATTGTTCGTCCTATTAGCATAGATCCTGGGGGGAGTGGTTTTATATTTCAGGTAACTCGCAATAATAACCAACGTCCATCCACCTTGTCCAACTACACCATTCAGTATGCGGTGGATTCCAGGGGTAATTCGGCTTTCACGGGACAACCTACACCGCCGGGATTACTGCCTTTGATAGGTCCTTATGTGAACGGAGTCAATTCCATCCCCGTTAATTTGATGATATGGAATCCAAATCCATCTTACGATCCAAGTAGCGGAGGAGGTGAGTGGGATCCCGGTGGTGGTAATGGTGATGGTGATGGTGGTAATGATTGTGGGTGTTGTTGTATTATCCCGATCGGTTAGCGGATCAAGATATCATGAAATATATTGTTGGGTTAGTTTTAGGTCGCTGGATCGAACGCTCGCTGATTAATTCCTTAATGAAAAGGAAGTATCTCAGCGGAGTAGGAAAAGGGTTTAGTTTGGTGGAAATTCTGGTGATGGTGCTGATCATCGCGACCTTGGCCAGCATTGGAATGCCTTCTTACGTCAATTTTGTGGAAAGAAGCCGCGTCCAAGAGGTGGTGGAGTTGGCGCGTGTTTTTGCCACCGCGGAGCAGAGATTCCATATGCTCAATGGGAGATATTCTGCTGACCCCAGTACTCTAGATATCGAGGTGACCGGCCTTAATTATTTCGTGATTGTTCGGCCTATCACCGTGGATCCCAGGGGAAATGGTTTTGTCATTCAGGTGACCCGAAATAACAGACAGCGCCCCACCACCTTATCGAATTACACCGTTGAGTTTGCGGTGGATTCTATGGGCAATTCGGCTTTCACAGGACAACTCACGCCCCCCGGATTGGTTTCTCTAATAGGGCGTTATGTGAGGGCAAGTAACTCTATTCCCATAAACCTAATGGTGTGGCAGCCTCACCCCGGCTATCGTCCCAGTGGGGGTGGGAATGGGGGTGGGGGTGGCATCTTTGTACTTCCGCCTTAACGATCTAGTTTTAGATCGAGAAAGACTTTTTGAATACTCTCAAATTTAAATATGTATCCCCACTGTACCGCATTCTACGGAATCGCTCTCTGACTCCCTAAAATCAGATCCGCCAACTCTCCCAAGACACTTTTTAAAACTCCTGCAGGCACCCTGAAGAGACAGGGGCGTCGAAGAACGGAGGCTAACGCCTCACAAAATTCTTGGTTGGGAATAGGTTGAGGGGCGGTCACGTTGAGGGGGCCCTCAACCTTTTCACTTTCAAGAGAAAAACGAATCAACCCCGCCACATCCTCTATATGAATCCAGGGAACATACTGTTTGCCTGAGCCCAAGGGACCTCCCACAAAGAATTTGAAGGGGTGAATCATGCGAGGGAGTGCTCCGCCCTCTTTTCCCAAAACCAAACCCGTGCGCAAGCGAACCACACGCACTTTAGAACTTTTAGCTTGCAGAGCTTCCGCTTCCCATTCTTTGCAGAGATCGGCTAAGAATCCGGTTCCGGAGGGGGAAGCTTCCGTGAGGATTTGTTCTCCCCGGTCTCCGTAGTAGCCTACGGCCGAGGCATTTACCAAGACAGAAGGAGGTTGGGGCATGGCAGCCATGGCGGATACGATTTTTTTGGTGCTCTGGATACGGCTTTCACGGAAAAGGCTTTTATTTTTGGGACTCCATCGTTTTTGAGCAAGACTTTCTCCTGTCAGATTTACCACGGCGTCCATATTTTTGAGGATGGATTCCAAGGGGACGTTCCAACTGAAACGAGAGATATTTTCGATGGAAGGTTTTTCGGTTCGGGACAGGATGGCCACCTGATGCCCATCTGACAAAAGCACTCTGCATAGGTGTTTGCCGATAAAACCCGTTCCTCCCGCCACCAATACTCGCATGGTTCTATTATGCTAAAATAATAAATGATATGCCTAAATTTCTTAAGGATATTTATGTGCGGCTCTACCAAATCTTTTACGGCTCCCAGGAGGCTCCAGAAATGACCGTGGAACAGTTGAAAGAAAAATTGGATCGTCGTGAGGATGTTTTTATTTTGGATGTGCGTGAACCCGGAGAGTATGAACTGTGTCATCTCCAGAAGGCTCACCTCATTCCTTTAAGACAGCTTCCCGAGCGTCTTCAAGAGCTGCAGAAGTCAAAAGAGATTGTGGTTCACTGCAAAGTGGGCGGACGATCCTCTAGGGCGGTGGAGTTTCTGCGTAAATCTGGGTTTTCGAAAGTGCACAACTTAAAGGGGGGAATTGATGCATGGGCCGAAAGAATCGATCCTTCTCTCCCACGTTATTGATCTCACCTTTTTCAATTTCTAAAAGTCTGGCACCCCCTGTTTAAACCTGGGACGTTCAGTATCTTTCTCCTAGGTACTTTTTCCTGAGCCATTTGGGCCCAAAGACCCATCCAAACTCATGGTGAGTTAGGGTAAAGTATAGGGGTGAGTTGGTACGGTTGTACCAGTCTTAGAGTTATTGGGAGTGTTTTTTGGGGGGTCTGGTTGTTTTTTACCCCTAGAAGCTTGGTTTATTCCCAGCCAAGTGATTCTCTTGAATCCTTTCGCTCTCAAGCCCTGCAAAAATTTGAAGCTCAACGCTCTTCTCCGGATATTTCTAAACCCCGCCATAATTCTCAACCCGCCTCTCATACTTTCGGGCCCCCAAATAAATATTACGCGCTGGGATCGTTGGGGCAGCCTTTGTTTAAGCACTCTCTTGATCCCCTGCTCAATAAACATTGGAGGAGTGGGGCCAAGTTTGATATAGGAGGGAATACGGTGATTATTTCGGCCGACCGCAGCATCAATCTGAAAAATAGTTGGTTTATCGGGTTTTATGTGGAGGGTGCGGCAAGACCTGATTACTATAATGCTTCGCAAGTGAATGTTCGCGCCGTTAAATTTGAACTCTTGGGCCTTGAAACCCCAAATTTGCCCATACCTACTGGTGGTCTCAGATCAATACCTCTTGAAGGAACGGATTGTACCGTCTATTTCCAGGGAAACTGGAGCGATAGGGCAGAGAGTATTTTTAACTTGGAGTATGGGCCCAAAAAAGATAGAAGAAGGCGTAAGTTCGTGGTTAGAGAAGTGGCCCAAAAGGTGTATGAGTCGGGTATAAATGTTCAAATGGGAGCCACCCAGTTTAGTATGTTATATCTCAATAATATTACGGAAAATGCCGATGGGGAGTTCGAGGCACTC
>JACQJM010000174.1 GCA_016205045.1 Elusimicrobiota bacterium
GAGGGATAGTTCACCCAGTCCGCAGCCGTTCCGTTCAACACAGCGATCTGTGAGGTGTTGTGGTAAGCCGCATCGGGCACCAAGATGGTGGAAGAGGGAGCGTTTACATCATAAATGAATTCTCGGTTGGGGATAGGGGACGTGGGATTGCCAGCGGTGTCGTTGACTTGTCCTTCTATCTTATATCTCTTGTTGTTCACCCAGTTGACCCCGGTGTAGCTCCAGGGAATTCCCACTGTCGCCAACCAAGACGAGGCCACCACCGCAAACTGACTCCCATCCCATTTGGGTTTGGTGGCCCCCGTCTCGGAAATATTGGATATCTGGGTCAACACGGGGGGTTGAGGACCGGCCGGAGAATCGGTGGCATTCCCATACAGAGTGGCTATGGCACGGTTTGTACCGTAGAATGCGTTTGCGCCTGTCGTTGGAGTAGAGAAGGTCACCGTGGGTCCCAAAAAGTCCGCCGTGACGCTGATGGTAGTGCCCGCCTCTAAGTTTGCGGCAAGATCAAACCCATTGATAGAAACCTTATATACCTGACCATTGGTAGAGACTGTAGGGGGATCGTAACTAGCGGGCGGATAGGTCCAGGTGAGGGTGGAGGCGGAGGCTGTGAATTCCACGGGTAACTGGGTCACCGTAGAGGAGCTCCAGCCTAAGGCGTTGGTTCCCTTCCAGTAATAGGTGTCGCCGCCATACACATGGAATATTCTTAACTGCAGGCCCGCCGCTCCCGTTTGAAGGC
This sequence comes from Elusimicrobiota bacterium, assembly GCA_016205045.1. Classification (GTDB taxonomy): domain Bacteria; phylum Elusimicrobiota; class Elusimicrobia; order JACQJN01; family JACQJN01; genus JACQJM01. The sequence goes on from JACQJM010000174.1 coordinate 749, forward strand.
CAGATCCTCCTCCATAAGAAGTGCCGGAGATGGTAGCCGGAGCGGCCGAAATAAATCCTTCGTCCGTCAAGGACGTCACGCGGGAGACCGGAGGCGTTCCATCCACCGTAAAAGAGACAGAAGTCCAAGGATTCTGTTCGTTCCCACCGTTGGCTCCCATAGGTTGCGACTTATCGAAGGCCCTCGTTTTTAACGTGTAGGATTTGTCGGATACCCAATCCCCAAAAGGCCCAGGGACTGAACCACTGAAGGGATAGCGCCAAGTGTCTGTACCGATCGTGGTTTGCCAGGCCGTCGCATCCGTTACGGTGTAAGAGCTAAAGGCGCTCCCCGTCCAGTAGTAGCTTGTTCCTGCCAGCAAATAACTCAGGTGGATCTGAACCTTGTTGAGTTTATCCACCACCCCGGGAAGAGTGGGATCGGAAGCGGTTCCACGCAGGGCGTCGGAGGCATCCAGTTGAGAAGGCTTATAATATCCTGTGGCTATGGGGGAAGAAATCAATGTGGTAGGCGGATCTTTATCCCACACAAAACTATAAGACGAAACGTTGGCCGCAAATCCATTCTGAGAGTTGGCGGCTTTGTCGTATGCTTGAGATAAAAGGAGGTATTTCTTTGCTGAGGTGAGCTGTGACGATAAGCTGCCGTGAGAATATGTCCAGGAGTCCGTCCCGGACACGATATTAAAGCTGGACTGTCCCAATACAAACTGGCCCGCCCCGTCATGCCAGTACTTATCTCCCGCCAGGTCATAAATCTGCAGCTCCACCCGATCCAGATCAGACTTCAGATTGGGAGTCCAAACCCCTGAAGGATCCGCCGAGGTTCCCGTGATGGAAGTGACGGCATTCAGCACCTGATTGGGCGTGGGCGTCAACATTCCCGAGTTGGGAATTGACGTGTCGAAAGTCACGGTGAAGGAGATCATGTTGTTCTCCACGCCTTCTTTATTGCCCGCTTTATCTTGAGGAGCCAAAAGGATGCGGTAATTTTTACCATCCAAGAGCGAGGAGTTGGCCGCCGTGGCACTGGACCAGTTCACAGTGGTGGCGGGAGTGAATGAAGTGGGGATGTCATTTTGGGGAATCAGGGCGGTAAAGGAGCTGCCCGCCCAATACGTTCCCGCATTCAAATCCTTAAATCGAATAAATACCTTATCTAAGGAAGGCTGGCTTATATTTTCCAAATCGGTAGCGGTTCCTGAAAGGGTAGGCAGGGTTTTCACAAATTGGGAGCCGGGAGCTAGAATCACTCCAGTGGGTTTGGAATTGTCTATCACGATGTTTCTTTGCGTGATAGGATTCTGGCCCACCTCCCCTTGGCATTTATTGGCATCGTTACACCCTACGGAAGTAAAGGAGTAGGAAGAGTTATTCATAATAAACGCCGCCGATCCCGTGATGCCCTGGCTCCATACCCCTGCCGCGTGGTTCACCCAAGTCCAGGTATCCACATCCACCCAGGTTTGGGTGGGCTCGTACCACCAACTTGTGGGGGACGTCAACCTCTGGAGATGTATCCGCACGCTCTGGCTGGCTCTCAAGTTGGTTCCGGTTCCGGAGGTGATGGTCACATTGGAGAAGTTATAGTTAGTGAGGTCCGGCCCGTTAGGTCCCAAAATGACGGTGTTAGCGGGAGGCACCGAGGTGGTGAATGTGAACTTCACGTGGTTTTTATTGTCCTGCGCAGCCGCTTGTGTGAGCTCAATATTATCCACCGTGTCCGTGGAAAATGTGAGCACATGGTAAGAAGACCCATCCACCCAGCCGTTCCCTCCCACAGGCACTTGAGAAGTGTCCAGGACCCAGTTGGATCCAAACACCTGGAAAAATTTACGGTTGCCCGTAAATCCTCCCGCCGATGTGGTGGAGGTTAGACAGGCCGCCATATTGGGGTTGCCTGCGGAATCCAAACAGACGTCCACGTAAGTAACCCCCAAACCAGATTCCGCATCAGAGGCCGTTCCGGCCACAGAAAGCACGGCAGCCGGTTGAGCTCCATTGGCCGGCTGGGTGGCCACCGTCACGGGAGCCAGTTTATCTATCTTCATCCAACGCACGTTATAGTTCTGGCTGGGATAGGCCGGCGTGGGAGGCACCTCCACATTGGGAGCCGATTGGTTGCTGGAGTTTAAGGCGGAGTCCTTGGCCCGCAAACTCACGCGGTATCTTTTTCCGTTCTGCATGGATTCCCAAACCGAGTTGGCCGAACCGATGCCCGTGTTGAATGTCCAACTGGAAGATTGAGGCGACATATCCTTCCAGGTGGTATCGTTGGAGCAGCTGGTGTCGAACCCGGAACTTCCGTAACACAGCCCCGTCACCTGGGGATCATAGACTTGAACCTGCTGCAAAATGACAGATCCTCCGGAACCTTTTCCGCTGACCGGCAGATCCGCCGCGGTTCCTATAATGGAAGCTATTTGATACGTGGTGTTGGAGGAGTACCATACATCATGGAGCGGAGACACCACCGAAGAAGAAGGCACCTGCACTTCCCAACGGAACACCGCGTTGAGCGTACTGGAAGCAGTTTTATTCTGATACCCGTACTGACTGGTCACCAAGTCTTGAGTCCAGACATACAGGAAAAAGGTATCGGTGGATTGAGTGGTGTTGAAGAAGTGTGTATCATCCGGGCCCGCATCCACTCCCATGGACCAGTTCTGGTTATTTTTATCCACCCCCGTGATGCGGTTGTCGTCCCGATTGGCACACCAGAAATCTCCGCTGCAGGCCAGGCGGGACCACCATTTATTGTCGCTGACCCTTTGCACTCCCACATACACCGCCTCCACGTCGGCGGGCTGGGCATCCGAACCGATGGGGCCGTCCCGGGCGGTTCCCGCGATGGAGATGGGAGTGCTGGCCCCATAGGTTGTGTTGGAAGAGATGTTGGTCACCGCGAATGTGGGCGCGGTTTTATCGAACGTGAACGACCAATTTTTAATGATCGAGTTAGGATTAGATCCTGCTCCGTCAAAAGCCTTAAACTGAATGTAGTAGTTGCGCCCATCAATCCAGGATACCGCGGTAGCTAGAGAAATTTGGTAATTAGGGGTGGTGGTGCTCCCCGCCGCGTTCCAGACATCGGGATTTCCTGGGTTGCAGGTGGAAGGGGAACACCACTGGCCCAATAAAGCATTCCACTGAACATCTCCGGCCGCACCGTTGTACCGCAGATTGTACTGGACGTTGGTCACACCCGATCCTGAATCTGACGCCGCGATGCGGATGCTGGTCAAGGGGTTGGTGCTTTGGTACAACCCTACCGTGGATGTGGTGGAAAGAAGAATGCTTCCGTTGTCCAAGGCCCCGGTGCTGTATCCCACGACCGTCACGGAGGGAGGATTCGGGTCTAACCGCAAAAAGCCGGTGTACATCCCGATGGGAACCGTTGCGGTGCCGGTGGAGTTTCCAGCTCCATCCTGAGCATAGATCTCCACGCGATATACATTCCCATCCACGAAATTTGTGACCAGGCTAGGCCCATTCCAGGACCAAGACGTGGGAGTGTTTGTGCTTGTGGGAGTTACCTGAGTGTCTTTCCAGGCTTGCGCGGGTTGAAGCGTAGCATCCATCAGATTTGTCTGAGGATTCAGCCACTTCACGATACTCCCGGAACCATCATTGTTCAACTCTCCCACACGGGCAAAAACATGCTGCGTGTACACACCATCAGCCACATTGTCAATAATGGTTCCCGAGGCGACAGAAAAGGATGTCATCCAGGTAGCCGTGTTGGAGCTTTGGGACAGACCCCCAGGACCAGAGCGGGCAACGGTAGGAGCGTGGGTGTCATAGATCACGCGGAAAGAGGTGTTGTCCGCTCCCCCTGTGGATTGATCCACAACAAAGTCGGCTCCGTCCTTAACCCGCGTCGCTATTTTATATTTACGCCCGCTTTGGAAATTAGGCAACTTGATGCTTGTGCCCGCGTTGATGTCCACGTTCACGCTTCCCACAATGGCGGGGCTGAATATCGTGACAGGAGTGTTGGGAGAGGTTGTGGAAAGCCAAATCTCCACCCCTGAAGCTCCTAAATTCCCGCTCTCGTCAAACGCTTTCCAGGTGGTGGTGGAGCCCTCCTGCACGTTTTCCCCCATGTTCACATCCTGGACCATGATGCTGGAAATCGTGACCCCGGTTCCTATATCAGAGAACGTGTAGGTGATATTGTTGATGGTGTTTGTGGACCCAGACTGTGGCAAACTCAAAGAAACGCCGGGAGGAAAGCGATCTAAAGTAACCGCCACTGTACTCACGAAACCGGATCGGTAAGGATCCCCTCTGCCCCCATCCGAAGTTTTGGCCCGGGCAGCAATCTCAAATTCTCCATCGTATGTCGCGGCCAAACCCGCGGTATTGAAGGGGTAGGCATAAAACGTGTTTCCCGAGGAAAGAGTCCCTCCCCCCGCCACCACATCCTTCCATTTGGCCTCCTCATCCGAGAAGCTGGTGGTCATGATGGTTCCGTTCCAGAACTGTCCGCTGGTCAAGTGCTTTACCCTTACGTTCGCCGCGTTCACCGAGGTCTGATCTTGGACGAGTTGGTTGAACCCCAGATAGCCAACGACTTGAGTGAGGCCCTGACTGACACCCGCTGCTGGAGAAGTAATAGAGGCAGTAGGGATGGTCACGTAGAATGTTGTCCCAGCCGTGAGAGCTGAACCTGAGGAAGGGTTGGTGACCCAGACCTGAAACGGACCCCCGCTGGCGATGGTGGTGGATATTTTAAGGAAGGCGGTGATTGTGGCATGGTTTGCTCCATAGGTCATAGAGGCCACGCTTATATCGCTGATGGCATTTTGATTGGAGTCCTTGAATGTGATGGCTGCCGTGTTTGTGCTGGGAACCGTGGTGGCGTTAGGTGTCCAGTTCATAAAATTGGAACCATTGATGATCAGGGCCCGGCTGACCCCGGTGGTGCCATTGTTGTTGGGAAACATGCCTCCTGAAGGATATCCCCCATTTTGGTCCGATACTCCTGCAATGGTGGGATTAGGCAAATTTAAGGTGGTGGTGTAGTTGATGGTTTGTGCGCGGTTTCTATCGTAATAGGAAGGGTACTCTTGGCCATCAGGAAAAACTAACCGCCAGTCGTAAAGATAGTCCCCCGCGGTGACAAACGTGGATAGGGTTACAGTGGCCCTCATGTGAGTCTTGGGAGTGCCGGCCGCAGGATCCCACCAAACCGTGGAGGAGACCTTGATCTCACTCTGAGTTTCACTGGATTTGAGCACCAGGAACTTGATCACGGTGCTGTTGACGATCTCGAAATTTGTGCCCGTGATGTCTAAATCATAGGTGGACTTGGAAAGATAAGCGGGTTCCCCCGCGACCGTTTCCGTGGTAATCGCGGTAACGCTCGGAATAGCAAAAGACGAAACAATAATCTTGTCGAAATACACATTGTTCGTGTCGCTCCATATAATGGGCAGAGACTCGTTGGGGGTCCCCCAGAAACCCAGCTTCGGGTATGCGTAGGTTGCATTCGCATCCGATTTAAACGTCTTGACTGCGGAGCACTTGGAAGCGTCAAAAGCGGTGGAGGGGCACACCACGTATTTAACCGCGGTGGCATCCGCACTGGTGTAGGCCATGTAGACATCCTTCCCTCCCCCTGATTTGTCCACAGTAGAAAGCGTAGGATGACGGATGGGGAGGGCCGCCGTCCCGCTCGTATCTAAAGTAAGCGTGGGCGTGTTGCTGGAAACAGCCACACGCTTGCGGTAGACCAGGTCCCCCCCGTCGTTGATCCAGACAAAATGGGCGGTGCTTGTGTTGATTTCATTCAAAGAAGCGATCCCGAACCCCTCCTCATCTCCTACGGTCACTATGGCATGCTGAACATCAGTCAAGATGATGCTGTCGGAAGCGGTCACCCGTGCGCTCCCAGAGCTCAACGCGACGATCGCCCCATCTCCCGCATTCGACGTCTCAAGGTTATCCACCCTCAAGCCCAGAGCAACCTGAGCCTGCCCATTTTCCAAAATAGGCGCCACCGTGGGCACACTGATCAGCTCGGAGGTGGCATCGAAGCTGGTATCACTCCCCTCCATGCAGTAGGAGTACACCTTGACCGTGTCTGTGCCTGTGTAGGCAGTCAGATCGGATCTTAGGTTGGTGACCCCAATGGTCCCCATCCCCGTGTAAACTCCATTGGTGATAATGCTTCTATTGGTATCTGCGAACACAGAGACGTAATCGCCTCCTGTGGAACTGGAGTAAACCACCACGGCGGACTTGTTTGTCCTTGGATCATACCACTGGTTGCTCCCGTTGGCTACTTTTTGACAGGTCGTAGTTCCCAAACGCAGAGTCATCCTCTGGCGGCGGATTCCCGAGGTGGGGTCCCAAGTAATAGAGCCATCGTTGTTGAGAGTCCCCCACCTCAAAAACACCTTGTTTCCCGTGGCGTCCGCCATGACCCCGTTGGTTGTGGATCCCGATCCCGTGGTTTCGGTTCCACCATCTGCCGCCGCGACGTAGACCCGGTTTAGGTTGGAGACATACCAAACGCTGGGAGTAGGAGCAGCCGCATCCGGAGCTGTCTGAAGAAATGGAAACACATCTGCCTGAGTCACCCAGTTTCCGCTTTCATCCTTGGCCTTCCAATCAATTCCATCCGAAGAATATCGGTACACCACACGGTCGGAGTTGGTGGCTTTAAAAAATATCCAGTATCCCTTGCCGGGGACATAGATGAGATTTTTCTGTCCGGAGTATCCCGTATTCGCGCCCCCTGTTCCCACCGTCCTTTCCGCGCCCCACAGACCGGGAAAAGAAGAAAGCATGAAAAGAGCAGTGAAAAACACCCCCCACCCTTTTCTTGCCGTCAATTTATTCAGGCTTGGCATGATCATTTATGACCGTATCTCTTTTAAAGCTTCCGTGGCCAACCTTCTGACTTCTGCGTTTGGATCCTTCTGAGCGGCTCGCAGAGCCTCCACAACCGGCTTAGACTTGGACCCTATCTTTCCCAAAGCCAGCGCGGCACTCCATCGCACCTTAGGCTGAGGGTCTTTAAGACCTTTCACCAAGTGAGGAACCGCATTTTTGTCTCCGATCAACCCCAGGGCCACCGCCGCATAAGCACGGACGTCCTCATCCTGGCTTTTCAAAGCATTTGCGATTTCGGGAAAGTATTTCTTGGCCTTGGGGCTAGAGACTCTCAACAAAGCCGTGCCACAGTAGTTTTTAATCTCAGGGTCTTGCATCGCGGACAAAAAGGCCGGAATCTGGTCCGCGGATTCGGGCCCACTCAACTGATTTAAAGCGGTTCCCGCAAAGCTTCTCAAATCAGGATCGTGGATCAAGACTTCTAGAACCCTGGGCACCGCGGGAGATCCAATTCTCTCTAAAACCAAAGAAAGTCGCGCTTTTGCCTTGGGTTTCGCTCCTTTCATTCCCCTCAAAATCTCAGGGACACCCTCCGCTCCCCTACCCGCCAAAACCTCTGCCACTCCTTTTCGAGCTTGGGGGTCGGGGTTTTTAAGTTTTTCCACAAGCGCCGGAATAGAGTGCAGAGACAAATCTTCCTGGGAACTTGGTTCTTGAGCCAAGACACTCCCGGCGCACAATCCCCCAAAAACAAAAACCCCTACTAACGCGCGTGTTGCGCGCGCACCCCTTCGCTCTGCCGAGCTTCGAGCACTTGGTCGCAGACCCATCTCCGATGTGTGCCCCCGCCCGGAGGTCAGGGACCATTGAAGCCCCTGAGGGGCGTGAGGCACCTGCTCGGGCGCGCGTATAAGGGTAAAATCTTTGAAGGACCAATTTCTTTTATTCATCACTTCTTAAACGAAACGGATACGAAGATGACCGACTATTTTTAGAACAGAAACAAAGGACGACGGGAACGAGACAGGAAGGAGAGTTAACAGCGGAGAACTAGAAAGTGATTAGAGGATGCACTACAAAACGATTTTTGTGCCCCCGTCAGAAAAAAAGAAACACACAAAAAGAAAAGCCCCACCCGCAACAAAGAAAAATCCTGGGTGCGGCGCAGGGGTGCGGCCAACCCTTGAACTGCCCACACCGCAAAAGACCAAATGGGCAGATCCAAAAACAGCTGCAAAAGTGTGCGGGCCTTGAGATATTCTGCGGGGATTCGGGCCAGGGGAAGTTCGGCTGCCAAAAGCATCTGAACCACTTCTTGCAGCTCACCTTTCTTAAATTGATTTTGAAGAGCGGAACTATGGATGGGTCTATTCTGGCTGTCCCTAAGATCCAGGTCTTTCCCAAATTCTGCAGCTATTTGAAGAATGGCCGAATCCGGGGAAGAGGCCCCCGACCGGAGGTCAGGGACCATTGAAGCCCCAGTGGGGCGTGAGGCCTTGGCCATTTGGCCGGAGCCCAAGAGTACTAGGATTCCCAAACACCACAGTTTCAGAATTTTTGGCACTTTTTTAGTTAAAAAAGAAGCCCGGTCTTGCTAAGTATCTTACCCCTCTATCCCGAAGATACCAAGCTAAGGCCGGGCGAAAAACGTGCCTCGCCACTAGCACCTCTAGTTACCTTCGGCAGCTGGGCGGTCCGGTGGACGCCGGACCCACTAGCTTTGCGCCCCCAAGTTACCCTGGGTTTGCCGCTTGTCGAGCTAGAAGCCTACTTCTTAGTCCCCATGCACCCTCCACAGAATTCCGGGTACCAACCGGGGCTCCAGCACTCTTCGCAGAGCTACGAGTGCCAGCCGGGGAGCCAGAGGCTCCCAGCGTGCTGGAGGAGCCCAACGTGTTGGATGGGGACCCTATCCGCTAGTATAGCAGATTTCCTTGATTTGTCAAGGGGGGGTCCCCTTGACACAACAAGGGTTGTGGAACTTTAAAATTCCTCTGTGATTTTCAGCATTTTCCAGCGATGTCTCCCCCTCAGAACAAGGGTCTTCTCCCCGAAACCCCGCTTTCAGGCTCACCAGAAAAACTGACCCCACCGAGTATCCCACTCCTGCTTCACCACAGGCACAGACAGACTATCTAGCCCAACGAAATCGAGGGTCCAGAACAATCGTGTCTTCCCGGCCTCGTCCCACCGAAACGAGACTGACGGGAACTCCCATCTCAGACTCCACCCACTTGATGTACTCACGGGCTGCGCCCGGAAAATCTTTAAATCGAGTGACCCCGGAAATGTCCTCCGAAAAACCCCTCAGGGTTTCATACACAGGCTCGGCCTCCATCTGCACCTGACGCGATACCGGGAACTCCGTCACTTTCCTTCCTTTATAGCGATAAGCCACGCAAACCTTGAGAGGATGGACCCGGCTCAATGTGTCCAGCTTGGTCAAGGCTATGCTACGAATTCCATTGATGGAAATCACGCGCTTTAACTGAACTAAATCCAGCCACCCTACCCGCCGCGGGCGTCCCGTGGTGGCCCCATATTCAGAACCTGTTTCTCGGATGTAGTGAGCGATGGGACCATGGATTTCCGTGGGAAAAGGCCCCAACCCCACCCGTGTGGTGTAGGCCTTGGCCACCCC
>JACQJM010000175.1 GCA_016205045.1 Elusimicrobiota bacterium
AAATTTCCCCTCCCTTGATGGGAGGGGATGAAGGGGAGGGTGAAATAGATGTCTCACCCCCACCTTTGTCCTCCCCCATCAATGGGGAGGAACCAAAACGAAGGAAACCGGTCAAGTTGAGTCATTGAATGCGGGAAAAAATGGAGGGATGGATCAGAGCTTGCCTTTCCTCATCGCGAGGCGTGGTCCATAGATCAAAGGATGTAAGCTCACTGTCCACATACCCGGGATGACAGACGAGTTCCGCGGTTCCCTTCCAGGGAATACTCAACCACGTGCGTAGTTTATTTAGGTATGTGCCGGGCGAGTAGTGTTCCAATCCCAGTAGGCAATCTGGGCTCTGGAAGCCTTTAGGGAGAGGCGTGGTTTTTATCCCTTTTTTTATGAAATAGTTTCTCAAGAGGTTTCGAGGTATTTGCAGACCGCACAGACCGCGGCCTAGAAACGGGCGTTTCGAGGAGAGGGTTGGGTGTCCCCATCGGACCCCCTGTATATGATGGCGCTGGGCGAGTTTGAAGAAAATGGGGGCGATGTTTGGCAGAAAGTGTATGTGGTGGTGACTATTCAGATGGTTTGGGGTCAAGGCGTGCTCTTTGAAGCGCAAAATCTGCGCTTCTATCTCCTGCTCGATTTCGTTCTTGCGGATAAGGCCTGCCCAGTATCTTAAGAGAAACGCGGTGAGGGAATGAAATTGACCGTTGGATTCGGTGAGACTGGGGATTTGATGGGGGGGGGATACAGGGGATCCGCAGGTTAGCGTCCCATGGACTCCCACCTCCAGTTTGGGCGCATTTTTCAGAAGCTCCACGGCAGGGGAAAAGGCCGGCATATTAGGCATGAGTGAGGTGTGGGTCACAATACCCTTTAAGTGGGTTTCTAAGATGCCTCGGCTCACTCCTAGGGAAATACCGAAGTCATCAGCGTTAACTATCAGAGCGTGCATAGAAGAACTGCTTCAGCTACCCGATTTTCCTCTCCCTTTCAGGGAGAGGGTAGGGTGAGGGTTGGAAAGGCTCCGTCTTTTGAGGGGGTGTCAAAACTTTCTGTGGTTGGGGTGTGGGGTCTGTGTCTTTAGCCAGGCTCTCGGGGAATGGGGCATCGTAGATCCCCCGTAAATCGTTGAGTCGTATTCTAAGAAGATCTTTCAACATAGACAGGGTGTCCTTGAAAAAAAGGACGGAAGATTCCTCAAAAAAGTATCTAAAGTTGACGGCCACCTGTTCCACGCGAAGACCCAACTTGCGGGCGATATAAAGGAGTTCGACGTCGAAGCTGAACCGGCGCAGCGTCTGCTTTCTAAAGAGTTTTTGCGCGGCATCTCTACGAAATCCTTTTAGACCCGCTTGAGTATCATAGATCTCAGGGAGCAAAAAACTTCGGACAATTAAATTAAAGAAGCGCCCCATCAGGTGGCGCGTATAGAGGTAGCGGAAAAAACTGGGGCTCATGGTGAAGCGGGATTCCTGCAAAACCCTGCAAGCGATGGCCGCATCGTTTCCTCGCTCCAGGGCTGTTAGAATTTTAGATATCTCTTCTATGGGATAGGCGAGGTCGATGTCGGTGAATATGATGTACTGTCCCAGGCTGGCGGATGAGGCGCGTTGAATGCACGCTCCCTTCCCAGAATTCTTTTCAAAACACATGCCCCGAACAAGATGGTTCTTTTGGCTTAGCTTCTGGATTTCTCCGAAAGTATTATCTTGGCTGCCGTCATCAATGAGGATGAGCTCGCTGGTGTAGGGTTGTCGGGCCAGGTATTCGAGGGCTTCGGTGGCGCACTCCAGGACAAGCCCTTCAGAATTGTAGGTGGGCATAATCAGAGAAAGGTGGACTGGTTCTCGGTTAGGCATATGGAGGCGACTTTTTATAACCAACATAAAAAGTGTCGGTGTAGGGGGCCCAATGCCGGGGGGGTATCGTTTTCACGGCTTCAAATCCGACGGAACGCAGCAAGGCCTCCCATTGGGCGCCGTTCAGGAAATTGAGTTGGATTTTTTTGTCGCGGGTTGGAGTGAAATGGGAGTGGGTCATGATCCATTCATGGGCATAATTCAAGGCGTGCTTCCAGGAAGGTTTTTTGCTTGCTTCTCGCAAGATAAGCTTCCCCTGGGGAGACAGCGACTCAAAACAGCGCTGGAGAATCATCCGTTGTGTGGGCAGGTCAAAATAATGGAGCGAGTCGATGAAGGTAATGGCGTCATAATCGGACGGAGTGAATTGAGTGATATCCCCCATCGAAAAAGATATCCTCGCGCGGTCTTGAATGGTTTGCCGAGCGATTTTGATTCTTCGAGGGGAGAGATCTACTCCGTGCACCGTGCGACCGGGTTGGGACAAGGAGATGTAGTTGGCCAAAAGGCCATAGCCGCAGGCCAGATCCAAAATGCGGCTGTTTTCCGCGATCATCAAGTCTATGGTTTCAAAATCTATGAGCCAAGCTCGGCCTTGGATATAAAGCGAGTCCTTCCAGGGAGCCTTTGTGTATAGCTGGCGGAGGGTTTGGCGGATTTCCCTGGTTGTGCCGGGTGGGGAATGCCTATTGGTTACGGAACTCAAGGGCATAAGCGATAGTGAAGGAAACTATAAAACCCAGAAGGGCCGCTACCACCATTTTCAGTACTTTGTGGGTAGGGATCGGTTCTGAGGGCAAGGGTGCAGGAGAGGCCAAAACCACTTCACGGGTTCTGGTTTGGGTGGTCACCTGGAGTTCTTCAGTTTTTTGTAGGAGGGTCTGATATGTTTGTGTGGCAAGGTCACTCATTCTTTTGAGGTCTTCTTTTTTTGTGTTTGTTTTTTCGAGCTCTGCTTGGAGAAAGGCCATTTGATTTAGAATATTTTGGTCTTTGTTTTTTAACCTGTTTGTCATGACATCAATCAAGGCTTGCAGGTCCTCCAACTGCTTTCCCTTTGTGGTGGCGCTAGGAAGGGAATCTACCCGAAGCTGAAGGTTATTTGAAGAGATGTTTGAAAAAATATCGGCTTTCAATAAAGCAATGGACAGGTTGTTGGTTTCGACCGAATCATTTCCTCCCATCTTGATCTGGTCGCGTAGGAGGCGGGCTTTCTCCAAGAAAGGTTCCAGCTTAAGCAAACTTCGCAGGTTTTCTATCTGCATAGAGATAATATCTGATTTGTTGTTTCGCGCAAACTGGATTGAGACATTCTGTGCGGTCTCCAGCCTATCCTTGGCATCCTTCACGTGCTCGAGCATTGTTCCGGTGTAATTTTCTGGGAAGGGCTGATAGAGGTCATTGATATATTTGCCATATTCATTGGCCCAAGCATTGGCCAGCTCAAACGCTTTTTGAGGGTTCCTGTGGGTGGCTATGATGAGCAGGGTTTCTCCTGGTCCGGGCACTCCCTGAACCATATTCAGCAGGGCCTGGGGGTCCCTCTCCGAGGATTCCCAGGACTCTAGGCGGGCGCTCACTCTTTGGGCAATTTCTGGGTTTTGTGCCAGCAGGGCCAAGGTTTTCGAATTACTTGCAATGGTTTTTACATCCATGGAAGTCAGAATTTTTGGTTCAAAGCTCACCTTGGACTTTGCTCCTATAGAAAGAAGCACAGCCTGTGTCTTGTAGACAGGGGAACGGAGAGAAAGAGTGATCCCTGTGGCCAGTGGGAGTACGAGGGATGCAAAAAGAATAAATCTTAAGTGGGAACTTAAAATATGTAGGGCTGAGCGTAAATCAAGCGAGAAGAGATCACCGGGCTGCCCTCGGATTTCCTTTAAGATTTCATCGGCTTGTTCTAGGGCCATTTTTGTATCAGGTTGGCTTTTGCGATGTCTCTATATCCTGGTGAGTTGAATAGCGCAATATGATAGCAAATGGGGCCACTGATTTTCAAATGGGTGTGCCGAAAATTTTAAGTCCTGCCCAGGGGTCCTGCCTCCCGGTTCGCCCCTCGGCTTCCCTCACTCCACCCATCCCCTGCTAGGGTAGCGAGATGTGGTCCCTGCCTGCCGGCAGGCAGGCACCGTTCACCTTCCGTT
>JACQJM010000176.1 GCA_016205045.1 Elusimicrobiota bacterium
GGGGTTAGGGGTTAGGGGTTGGTTAAAAAATTTCTTAAGAACAAAACCCCAATCTCCAAAACCAACCCCCTCTCTTTTCATGTGCTCAATTCAAACATGCGATCCAACGGACGTCGCGCAGCCCGGATCAACTCCGGAGGCAGCTCGATTCTTTGTTCTGAAGAAGGAGTTTCCAACGTTTTCAAGACATGGGCCAGATCCGTTGCCTTCATGTAAGGACAAAGACGGCACATGGGGATAAAATGGCGATCAGGAAACTCGGCACGAGCCATGTCCCCTAGTCCACACTCCGTCACCAACATATAAGAAGAGGCGGAGGTGTTCTTAATGTATTTCAACATATCCCCCGTTCCTCCCGCAAAATCTACAGCCGCGACTAAAGCAGGGCTGCACTCCGTGTGGGCCAAAATCTTCACTCCAGGGTATTGGCGGCGGTAATGTTCTACCGCACCGGGATCGAAGCCTTCGTGCACGATACATTTTCCGTTATGGATGATCAGCTCTTCTCCCACCTTCTTATTCAACTCGCGCGCCAAATTGCGCCCCATCCACTCATCCGGCAGAAAAATGATGCGGTCATGTTTTTGGAAAAGAGCCTGGAGAATTTTAGAGGCGTTGGCGCTGGTCACGATCACATCGGATTCGGCTTTGACCTCGGCGGTGGTATTGATATAAGACACCACCGGCACTCCCGGATACTCCGATTTCAGCTTACAAATCTCTTCGCGGGTAATGGAGTCCGCCAGAGAACAACCGGCCTCTAACGCGGGGAGAAATACTTCTTTATCGGGAGAAAGAATTTTAGCGGTCTCAGCCATGAAGCGCACGCCGCAAAACACAATCTTTTTGGCGGGACTCTCCGCACACAGACGCGATAGTTTTAAAGAATCCCCCACAAAATCGGCGACACCATACAGGATTTCCGCCCTCTGGTAGACATGGGCCGGAATCACCACATCTTCCTTGCTTTTCCGCTGGTTGATCTGATAGGTGAGCTCCGCCGCCCGCTCCAACTCCAGCTCCGTATAGCCCAACTGAGACAGACCTGCCTTCGTCAGGCGGTCCATCTCACCCCAAATCACTTCCCTATTATTCATTCTTTACCCCAACTCATTGAGGATAGCGGCAGAATTGGGTGACTGGAGATTTGCATAAGCAGGGCTGTGTCGCAGGGGCGCATATAACCCCCGGTCGCCCCGAGACTCAGAGTGCACCGCAGATGGTGACACGTCCCTGCGGTGCAAACTACAGGCAGGACCCAATTCTCCCACCATCAGTTTGTTCCCCCTAAGGCTGACCACAACGGCATCCCCAATTCAGGAGCATCAGTAAAAACCCCATCCACCCCCATCTTTTCGAGCCGAACCACTTGTTCCGGGGAGTTGATCGTATACACAAAAACCTTCATCTTCTTAGCGTGAGCCGCTCGAACCCATTTCTGGCTGACTTGTCGCCATGACAAATTAAGACTTTCACAACCGAGTTGACTCAGCTCCTTCCAGGCATGACGCCAGGAAGTAAACCCCAAAAGATACCCTAGAGGAATATGAGCATCCAAGGACCTTAACTTTAACAACGTAGGATGGTCAAAGCTAGAAATTGAAAAACGATTCCTCCAAGTAGGTTTTTTCTTTAAGAGTAAAAGTAAATTTTCATCGATCCCCGGATAGACAGAAACACCCTCCTTAACCTCAATGTTTAACCAAGACGATTCACCCAAGAGATCGAGCACTTCCGAAAGCAAAGGAACAGGTTCTCCCTTAAACTTGGTGTTGAACCAGGATCCGGCATCCAAAGCCCGCAGCTCCCGACAGGACAATTGAGATACCTTTCGCGAGGAGGCTCCCAATTTTTTGACATTATCATCATGAAGCACCACCAACTCTCCATCCTTGGTTTGGTGGATGTCTAGTTCAAAATGCTTGGCCCCTATGTCTAAAGCTAAACGGAAAGCCTCCAACGTGTTCTCCGGGGCATGGGCCGAAGCCCCTCGATGGGCGATGTAGATCATCCCTCTACCTCCGAAACGCCAAAACCCTCTCATAGACTTCCTCAGGAACTTCCACGCCACCGATCTCCTCGCGTCCGGTTCCAGGTCCGTGGTAATCGGACCCCCCCGTGGGAACCAAAGAAAACTTTTCAGCCTTCTCTAAAAGCTCTTGTCTTAAATGAGCGGTATGGGAAAGATAATACGCCTCTATTCCCCCCAAGCCTTGTTCGGTCCATTTTCCCAAATTCATATTCCCATCCTGAATAATTCCCGGATGAGCCAACACCGCTACTCCTCCCGATTCACGAATCACTTCAATCGCCTCCAGAGTAGAGGGACCTCGAGGCTCCACATAACCCGCCCTTCCATGGACTAAGTATTTTTGAAAAGCCTCTTGACGCGTATGGACAATTCTGCGGCGCACCAGGGCATCCGCCACATGAGGACGCCCCAAGGTCTCCCTGGAAACTGCCTGAATATCTTCAAAATCTATAGCCACACCCGAAGCTTTCAACTTTTGCAAGATATCACGAATGCGTCCCAATCTCCTCTGTCTAAAATCTTCCAAACGTTTCTTTAACCCTTCATTCCAAGAATCAATCCCATAACCTAAAATATGGATTTGATCACTTTCTCCCGTATTGATCTCAATGCCCCCGATGAACTCCATCCCCCGCTTTTTGGCTTCCTGAGCCGCCTCTTCTAAACCTGTCGTGGTATCGTGATCCGAAAGACATAACAGTTCCACTCCCTTTTTAGCGGCACGCTGCACCACCTCGCTGGGACTGGATGTTCCATCGGAGTAGTAGGAATGGGTATGCAGGTCAATTTTTTTGCCCATGCGGTCCTTAAGCCTTAGAGGTGGGAGAAGCCTGATTCTTTAAAAAAGGATTTTCCCGAGAGGCCATTTCCGCCATCCATTGAACTCTCTTTTCCTCTTCTAATAATTGAGAAAGAGAAATGGTATCCAGGAATTTTTCCACCATCAGCCCCAAACGAGACCACACAGGGCGTATGCTGCAAACATCTTGATGAGTACACTTCTGTTCTCCCTTGGAATATTTACTGCAATTATCCTCGAATATTTCTCCTTCCACGGCTCTAAAAATATCTCCTATGCTCATCTTGCCAGGCAGCCAAGCCAAAATATACCCCCCTGAAGCACCCCGGAAACTTTTCACCAACCCTGCGCGCCGGAGCCTGAGCAAAATTTGATCCACATAATCTCGTGGAATATTTTCCAGCTCGGACAATCGCTCCGCAGACAATGGCACATTCCCGATGGATTGAGCCAACCGCACCATCATCCTCGTCGCATATTCAGAAGAACTAGTTATTCTCATAGTACCTTAAATCAACACTCCCATCCCTCGACCTCACCCACTATAGGCTCGGCCAGATTCCTCGGGGCTTTCACTTCGAAAAA
>JACQJM010000188.1 GCA_016205045.1 Elusimicrobiota bacterium
CCCCTCACCCCAGCGTTGATTTGGGAGGTTCTTTCTACCAATGGGACAACACCCCCTCTCCCTTTGCGATGGCGTGTGCAGACCTGGCTTCTCAGGGTGTGGTGGTCTCAAATTTAGAGGAGGCTGTGAAAACTCATCCCGATTTGGTTCGACCTATTTTAGAGGAGTTTTGGGCGGGGGAAGATTTTAGGAAATTGGAATTGGCTAATCGGGCCTTCTGGCAAGGAGGAAGCTTCTTGTATGTTCCTCCGGGAGTGAAGGCCTCGGTTCCTCTAGAATTTGTTTTCTCTCAACAGAATTGTGATTTTTCTTTTCCTAGAAATGTGATGGTGGTAGGTTCCGGCAGCGAGATGGTGATGTTGGAAGATCACCGTTCTCAGGCACTTCGCCCACAAAATTCTGTCGCCTTTTCTAGGTTGATTCTCCAGGCAGGGGCCAAGGCTCATTTCTTTTATACCCAAGGGCTGGGTCTTGAGACGACTCATTTCTGGCATCAGAAATGCACGTTGCACAAGGACGCTCAGTTAGTTCACACCTCGGTCATGTTGGGGGGAAGCGTCCATAAGACCAATCTCGAGGTGGATTTGGTGGGCCCTGGGGCTCGCAGTGATTTGTTTGGAATCGTTCTGGGAAAGGGTCATCAGCATTTTGATATGCGAACTTTTCAGAACCACCGTGGGCAGCATACCCACAGTGATCTTTTGTTTAAATCGGCTTTAAAAGACAACGCTCGGTCCATCTACACAGGGTTCATCCTGGTGGAGAAGGAGGCCTTGGAAACACAAGCCTACCAGGCCAACCACAATTTGCTGCTTTCTGATTCTGCCCGGGCGGACTCCACCCCCGTTCTAGAGATATTGACCGATTCTGTTCAGTGCAAGCACGGCGCTACGGTAGGCCCCTTGAATTCTGAGGAACTTTTTTATTTAGAGACTCGAGGGCTTTCGGAAGAAGAGTCTCAAAAAATGTTGATCACCGGTTTTTTGGATCCTATATTAAGCAAGTTGCCTTTGCCCTCTGTGCGGGAAGGGCTAACCAGTAAAATTGAGGAATCATTATGACCCAACTGGTTTCGGTGGCCAAAGTCTCTGATATTCCTGTGGGTCAGATGAAAGTGATCCAAGCGGGGTCTGTGCGCGTGGCTCTCTGCAATGTGGGTGGAACCGTGTATGCGATTGAGGATGTCTGCACCCATGACGATGGCCCTTTGGGTGAAGGGACTTTAAGGGGAGAACAAGTGGAGTGCCCCAGGCATGGGGCGCGCTTTGATGTCAAAACGGGAAAGGCGGTTCGCATGCCGGCTGTGATTCCTGTGCGCACCTTTCCGGTCAAGGTCGAGAACGGTGAAGTGTTTATGGAGATAGGAGCAGCGTCATGACATTTGATCCTGTTAGAATTCGTCATGATTTTCCCATCCTTTCCCGAAAGGTGCGCGGAAAATCACTGGTCTATTTTGATAATGCCGCCACGACGCAAAAACCCGCCCCGGTGATTGAAGCGATTTCTCAATATTACAAAACCACCAATGCCAATGTTCATCGCGGCGTGCACACCCTTTCCGAAGAAGCCACCACCGCTTTGGAGGAAGCTCGGATTCGTGTGGCTCAGTTTATAGGAGCGGCGGATCCTGCGACGATTATTTTTACCCGCAATACCACCGAGGCTATTAATTTGGTGGCGTATGCCTGGGGAAGAAAAAATCTAAAAAAAGGAGAAGAGATTCTCCTGACTGAGATGGAGCACCACTCCAATTTAATTCCTTGGCAGATTTTATCTCAGGAAACAGGAGCAAAAATTCAGACGATAACGGTGACACCCGAAGGAACTTTGGACATGGAAAGTTTCCGAAAGAATCTCAACTCTCGGACTAGGCTGGTGGCTTTTGCGGCCATGTCCAATGTTCTAGGAACCATCAACCCGATCCAGGAAATCGTGGAGGGGGCACACCGCAACGGATCGTTGGTGTTGGTGGATGGTGCGGCCGCAATCCCTCATCTGCCTTTCAATGTCTCAGCGTCGAACGTGGATTTTCTTGCTTTTTCAGGCCACAAGATGTTGGGGCCTACAGGGGTTGGAGTCCTCTATGGGAAAAAGGAACTTCTAGAGGCCATGCCTCCTTTCTTGGGAGGAGGAGGCATGATTCAGCAGGTGAGTTTAGAAACAGCCACCTACGCGGCGCCCCCCACTCGTTTTGAGGCGGGAACTCCGGACATTGCCGGGGCCATTGGCCTCCGAGCAGCCATAGAGTATCTTCACAAGGTGGGTCTTGAGACTGTCCAGCAACATGAGCGAGAGCTTACGCGCAAGGCTTTAGAGCTATTAAGGTCCGAGCCCGAGGTGGTTCTTTATGGGCCGGGATTAGAACACAGAGGCGGAATTATTTCATTCAATTTGGAAGGAGTGCATCCCCATGATGTGGGGACTATTTTTGACTCTGAGGGGGTGGCGATTCGAGTAGGCCACCATTGCTGCCAACCTCTGATGAAAAAATTTAAGATATCTGGAACGGCTAGATTAAGTTTCTACCTTTATAATACTGAGGAAGAATTAGAGGCGATCCCTCGGGCATTACATAAGGTGAAAAAAATCTTTAAATCGGGAGTAAAAGTCTAAGAGCCTATCCCGATGACCGCTTTCGTGATGAAATTTCAGATTTTGAGTCGAGCCAAAGCCGGGCAAGGCGAGCATAGCAATCCCGAAGGGCGCTATGTAAGCCGAGCACGGCAAAGGCGTAGGCCCAAAGCTGAAATTGCAGGTCCGGAATTGGGTTATTGGGATAGGCTCTAATGGACGGAGAATTGGAACTTCAAGATTTATACCGAGATGTGTTGCTGGACTATTTTCGCAGCACTTCTCATAAAGGCTCTTTGAACTCTCCGGATCTTCAATCGGAGGGGATTAATCCCGTGTGCGGGGATGAGGTATGTCTTACGGCGGCGGTTAAAAGTCGTGTTTTGGAAAAAATTTTATTCCGCGGGCACGGCTGCGTCATCTCTCAAGCTTCCGCCTCCATGATGGCGGAATCTCTGGAAGGAAAAACATTGGAAAAGGCCAAGGATCTGGTTCAGGTTTTTAAGTCCATGATGGTGCAAGGCTCTTTTGAACAATGTCCCGAGGATTTAGAGGAGCTAAGAGCTTTAGAGGGAGTTAAGAAATATCCCGTTCGAGTCAAGTGTGCGCTTTTGCCTTGGAACACCATGATGGAAGGTATTCGCTCTGTGAACAACGGCAACGGCAAACGGCAGCGAGCAAAATATGAAGAGGAATAGGAGAGTTTGGATTTTAGGATTGAAAGTTGGTGGTCAGTTTAAAAAAACTAATCCCCAACCCCTAACCCCTAACCCC
>JACQJM010000200.1 GCA_016205045.1 Elusimicrobiota bacterium
AATAAGGAACTTCCTTGAAGAAAACTTAGAACGTAGAACTTAGCACTTAGAACTGTTTTCGCGGAGCGAAAACATATGGCTGAACAAAAAACAGACGTAGGTACCCAGCAGCGCATTCGGATTAAGCTGAGAGCATACGACCATCGCGTGTTGGATCAATCGGTGGGACGCATCGTGGAAACAGCCAATAGAACGGGAGCGCTTGTGGTGGGTCCCGTGCTTTTGCCCACGCGAATCAAGAAATATACCGTTTTGACCTCGCCTCATGTGGATAAAAAATCCCGTGAACAATTTGAGATACGGATTCATAAACGGCTTATCGAGCTTAAGGGCCCAACTTCTAAGACCGTAGATGAGTTGATGAAACTGGATTTGCCAGCCGGGGTGGATGTGGAGATTAAATTATAGGGGTTAGGGGTTTGTTGTCGGGGGCTGGCAATCCCTAATCCTAAGCGACGATAAATCATGACGGAACAATCAGAATCTGCGACAGCGACTTTAGAGAAACCGACAGAGACTCCCATAGAAGCATCAGCAGCGCCGGAGTCTGCGCCGCAAGCGCAACCTACGGCAGCCGCCGCTAAAGCCCCAGCACATTTTCGCGCCGTTTTGGGAGAGAAGGTGGGAATGACGCAAATTTTCGATGATCATGGGCATGTGATTCCCATCACAGAGGTGACAGCGGGCCCCTGTTTTGTTGCTCAGGTGAGGACGATGGAAAAAGATGGCTACCAGGCAGCACTGCTGGGTTTCGGAACGAGGAAGCAAAAATCTGTTTCTAAATCGGTGCTGGGACAATTCAAAAAATCTGCAATGGGTCCTTTTAAATATCTTAAAGAGTTGCGCATAGAAAATGCTTCGGGACTCGAACCGGGACAAGCCGTGTCTTTGGAGGATCGTTTTAAGCCTGGAGATTATGTGGATGTTGCCGGTATTTCGTTGGGGAAGGGGTTTGCAGGCGGAATGAAACGCCATGGATTCGCCGGTCTTCCGGCTTCCCACGGGGCTTCGGACAAGGAGCGATCACCGGGTTCTTTGGCTGCGCGCCGCTCCCTGGGCCGCGTGCTTCCCGGCCAAAGGATGGCGGGGCGCATGGGACACGAAAGGGTGACGATTCAAAAGTTGGAGGTGGTGAAGGTCCTTTCCAATGAAAACCTTTTGTATTTGAGAGGAGCAGTTCCTGGTCCTAAGGGCGGGCTTTTGGTGGTTACTGAAACCTCGCGCACTCAGAAGCATCGAGTGATTCACTTGCCCAAGGCTTCAGATAAAAAGGCCAAGAAAGAAAAGCCCCAGGCTGCGGCCAAAGAAAAGCCGGCAGCGGCTGCTAAGGAGAAGAAATGATCCCACCACCTCCATGCGAAGCATTTTTTACTTTGGGACACGCCGAGAGCGTGTCCATGGAGGTGGTGGGATGACGCCGTCTAAAAAGACAGAAAAGCCCAAAGTAGAGAAATCACTCGAAGCTCCTCTTTTAAGCAGCAACGGGGAAGAGAAGGGAAAGGTCCAGCTTCCTGCCCATGTCTTTGGCCAAAAACCTTCTTCTCACTTTCTTCATGAGGTGATTACGGCTTATTTGGCCAACCAAAGAAGGGGTACGGCCAGCACCAAAACCCGTTCTGACGTTTCGGGGGGAGGGCATAAGCCGTGGAAGCAAAAACACACGGGCCGAGCACGGGCGGGATCTAACCGTTCGCCGCTGTGGAGAAAGGGAGGGGTGGTATTTGGTCCCCATCCCCGCTCCTACAGGCAGGAGCTGCCCGAGGGCAAGCGGCAAATAGGGCTGGCTCAAGCCCTTTCCGCCAAGTGGCTCAGGGGAGAGATATCTGTTTTGCAGTCGCTGCAGCTGGAGGAGCCTAAGACAAAAAAGTTGGCTCAGATTTTTCAGCAGTTGGGATCTCCGGCAAAATCTCTTCTAGTTGTGGAACAAGTTCCGGAACCTTTGCGCCGTGCCGCACGCAATTTGTCGCAAGTACGGCTGACCCAAGCCAGTGATGTGGGAGCCTATGAGGTGCTTTCGGGCGGCCAGATTTTTCTGACAGAGTCCGCGGTGAAAAAAGTCGCGGAGAGATTAAAACCCAGGGGAATTTAAGATGCAAATAAATCCGCACGCGGTGGTTCTTCGCCCCATCTTGACGGAAAGAACCACATGGCTTAAAGGAAAAAATAATCAATACGCGTTTGAGGTAGCCCTTGAATCCACCAAAGGCCAAATCAAGGTTGCGGTAGAACAACTGTTTAAGGTTAAGGTGGACCAGGTTCGAACCAGTAGGGTTTTGGGAAAAATGCGCCGGATGGGCCGCAATAGCGGTTATCGTTCAGACTGGAAAAAGGCTCTGGTTAGACTTAAAGAAGGACAAAAGATCGATATAAATTCCTATGCCAGTTAAATCCTATCGTCCTTACACCCCGTCCCGGCGGTTTATTACCACCCCGGACTTTTCTGAGCTCACTCGTCGGAATCCGGAGAAGAGTCTGGTTCACGGGATGAGAAAAAAGGCAGGCCGCAACAACACGGGCATGTTAATGGTGCGGCATAAGGGAGGGGGCCATCGCCGAAGTTATCGCTGGATAGATTTTAGGCGGGAAAAATATGGAGTTCCTGCTAAGGTGGTTTCTATTGAGTATGATCCCAATCGAAGCGCTCGCATCGCCCTGTTACAGTATGCCGATGGAGAGAAAAGGTACATTTTGCACCCTGTGGGACTAAAGGTGGGCGATGCGGTTGCCAGCGGCCCCCAAGCGGATATTAAGGTAGGCAACGCGTTACCCTTGACCCATATTCCTGAAGGTACTTTTGTTCATAATTTAGAATTGATGCCGGGGCGCGGGGCTAAGCTTGTGCGGTCTGCGGGAGGACAAGCGCAGTTGATGGCCAAGGATGGCCCGTATGCACAGTTGCGGATGCCATCGGGAGAGATCCGCTTGATTCCCAAAGAGTGCATGGCTACGATAGGACAGGTGGGGAATTTGGAACACGAAAATATTGTTTTGGGAAATGCGGGGCGCAAGCGTCACCTGGGAATAAGGCCTACGGTTCGCGGGGGGGCCATGAATGCCACCGACCACCCTCTGGGAGGCGGTCGCGGGAAATCCAAGGGACACAACCACCCGCGCTCTCCCTGGAATCAGCTTTCTCGCGGGTTTAAGACGCGGAACAAGCGTAAAATTTGGGGTTGGATGATCCTTAAAGATCGAAGAAAGGGCATTTTGGGCACGGTACCCACTTAGCTTCCGCTCAGCGGAAGCTAGTTCTAGGTTCTAAGTTCGAAGTTCCAAGTTGAATGAGGAATTTCCCTAAAAACTTAGAACATAGAACTTAACACTTAGAACTGTTTTTGCGAGGCAAAAACCAATGGGACGATCAACTAAAAAAGGACCTTATGTCGATCCAAGACTGATGGAAAAGGTTCAAGCAATGAATCAGGCAGGAGAAAAGCGGGCCATCAAGACGTGGTCCAGAGACTGCACCATCATCCCCGATTTTGTGGGGCACACGTTTGCGGTACACAACGGCAGAAAATTTTTGCCCATTTACGTGACCGAACAGATGGTCGGCCATAAATTAGGAGAATTTGCTTTTACCCGATTCTTTAGAGGCCATGGAGAAGCGCACACCAAAGAGGCGACAGACCTGACATGAGTTGGCTTTCTACGTATTGCGAATTGCGAATTGCCTGCCCGCGTGCCGCGGTCGCGGCCAGGGCGAATTGCGAGAATTAACATGGAATCAACTGCGCGCGCTCGATTTCAGCGGTTTGGTTCTCGGAAGATGAACCAGATATTGGGACAAATCCGGGGGAAGACGGTGGAGCGCGCCGAACAAATTCTTCCCATGGTGCCGAGAATTGCTGCGGGCGTAGTGGCCAAAACGGTTCACTCGGCTGCGGCTAATCTCTCTTCTCGACTGGGACACAAAGTGGATTCCAAAAACCTGTGGGTTAAGTCTGCTTGGGTGGGGCAAGGACCCATGCAACAGCTTAAGCGTATCCAGCCCGGGCCTATGGGTCGGGCGCATCCTTTCAAAAGAAAGATGTGCCATTTAACGGTTGTTGTTTCCGACGGTAAAGGAGTGTAATGTGGGACAGAAAATTCATCCTAAAGCCATGCGTCTCGGCTATATTCAGGACTGGCAATCCAAGTGGTTTTCCCTGAGAGAAATGCCGGCGCTGATCAAGGAAGATTACCAGATTCGTCTTCTGGTGAAAGACCGGTTTCGATCGGGAGCGGTAAGTTGGGTAGGAATTGAGCGGGCCGGATCTTATTTGAGGGTCAATATCCATACGGCGCGCCCCGGGGTCATCATCGGAAAGAAAGGCGTGGATATCGAGGGTTTGCGCACCACCATCGAACAGCTCACGGGGCGGAAAAGCTTTGTGAATGTAGTGGAAATCAAAGAACCCGAACTGGATGCGCGGTTGGTGGCGGAGGCCATCGCTCTTCAGATTGAAAAAAGAGTGAATCATCGTCGGGCGATCAAGCGGGCCATGGAAAGAACCATGCAATCAGGGGCGTTGGGAATCAAGGTAAAGGTGGCGGGACGCTTGGGGGGAACCGAGATTGCGCGTAAAGAGTGGCTGCGCGAGGGAAGGATTCCGTTGCACACGTTTTCAGCGGACATCGATTACGGATTGGTCGAAGCCAAGACCACGTTGGGTCAGATTGGAGTGAAGGTTTGGATTTTTAAGAAACAGTACTTTACGAAAAGCCCTAAGGATATGTTGAAAGATATGAAATTGGGGGCATCTCAGGAGCCTAAAAAAGATGTTAATGCCCAAGAGAGTCAAGTACCGCAAACCCCATAGCGCTCCTCGGATCAAGGGAAACGCTAAGCGCGGGACCCTGGTTTCTTTCGGAGAGTATGGGCTAAAAGCCCTGGAGCCCAAGTGGGTAACTGCCCGACAAATTGAAGCCTGTCGCGTGGCCATGTCTCGCTTCATTAAAAAGGGTGGAAAGATTTGGATTCGAATATTTCCAGATAAGGCGATCACCAAACATCCGGCCGAAACTCGCATGGGAAAAGGAAAGGGAGCTCCGGATCATTGGGCGGCGGTGGTTAAGCCGGGACGCGTTTTATTTGAAATTGAAGGTGTGACTTTGGAAATGGCTCAAAAAGCGATGCTCTTGGCGGCGCACAAGCTTCCCATTCGTACGCGAATTATTACTCTGGATTCATTTTTACAAGGTGGTTGAGTGATGAAATCTAAAGAGATAGAGAGGTTGATGGGATTGTCCGATGCTGAACTGGAAGCGGATCTG
>JACQJM010000179.1 GCA_016205045.1 Elusimicrobiota bacterium
CCCTAACCCCTAACCCCTGTCTTTTTCACCATACCTGGCACAGCACCTCACCACCTACTTTACCCTCAACAGCCTGGCGATCCGTAAGAATTCCCTTGGGCGTGGACAAAATGTTCACTCCATATCCCGCCCGTATTTTGGGCAGTTTTTGATAAGAACGATAAACTCGCAGTCCGGGACGCGAAACACGCCGAATGCCTTTTAACACCGCCTCTTTTTGCGGAGTATAGCGAAGGAATACACGAATGACGCCGCGCTTCTGCCCTTCGCTGTAAAGGTTCTTATAATTCGCGATAAATCCTTCCTCTTTCAGCACACGAGAAAGCTGCAGCTTCAGCTTAGAGAAAGGCACATCCACGCGATCTTTAAACTTGGCATTTGCGTTACGAATGCGTGTGAGCATGTCCGCCACGGGATCATTTACCATGAGGATTTCCTCACTCCTGGAATCTGGCCTTCATGGGCCATGTTTCTAAAACAGATCCGGCACAATCCAAAATCACGATAATACGCGCGCGCTCGACCACAAATTTGGCATCGATTTTTATATCGAACCGCATATTTGGGCGTTTTGCGCAATTTTGCCATCCATGCATAAGTAGCCATATTAGTTTCTGCTCCTTCCGTTGCCAAAACTAGCACGAGAAGCAACGGACGCAACAGAAGCAGCTGAAGAAAATCGAACGAGCGTGAAATCGCTAAACATCTCTCGCTTCCTTGGCTTCTTTTATCTCTTTTGCTTCCTTTGCTGTCTTTTTGAAGGGAAATCCCAAAACACGCAGCAGCTCCAGCGCTTGGCGGTCATCACTCGCCGTGGTCACCACCGAAATATTCATGCCGCGCGCCTTCACCGATTTCTCTGCATTGACCTCCGGAAAAACCTGATGTTCGCGTAATCCCAAGTTGTAGTTGCCGTACCCATCAAAACCGCGTGGATCCAAACCCCGAAAGTCGCGGATGCGTGGGATGGCGGTGGACACAAGTCGATCCAGAAACTCATACATTCGATTTCCGCGCAAGGTGACTCGCAGGCCGATGGGCATTCCTTGGCGCAATTTAAAATTCGAGATAGACTTTTTGGCGCGTCGTACTTGAGGCGCCTGTCCCGCGATCACCGTCAAATCTTCTTTGGCCTGATCCATCACTTGGATATTTTCCTTGGCCTCGGAAACACCGATATTGAGCACCACCTTTACCAAACGAGGAACCTGCATGGGGTTTTTTAGTTCCAGGCGTTCCAGCAAAGCCGGAACTGCCCGACCGTGGTAATGTGTTTTGAGTCGCGGAACGTAGTCACTCTTTTTCCCAGTCATAAAACCTTATCATTCGTATTCATTCGCGTTGCTTCAGATAATCACCTCTCCACACCTACGGCAAATTCTCACCTTTTCTCCCGTCTGAAGACGATCAAACCGCGGCTTAGCGGGACGATCACATTTTGGACAGATCAACATGATGCTTGCCAGGGGCAGTGGATTTTCTTTCTTCTGTATTCCCCCGGGCCTCGCAGCCGTGGGCCGCGTATGCTTGCTGACCAGATTGATCTTGCTTACCAGAACGCGGCCCTTATCGGGAAAAACTTCCAACACTTCTCCCTTTTTACCTTTGTCCTCTCCTCGGAGAACAATCACTTTGTCTTTCTTCTTAACCTTTAACATATCTATCAGGAAGCTCGAAATTTTGATCTTCCCTGCCCGTCCGGCAGGCGGGGATCCTCGCGCTTCGCACTTCTGGCTTTCTCCCTCATATGACTTCCGGTGCCAGGGAAATAATCTTCAGAAAATTGCGCTCACGCAACTCGCGGGCTACCGGACCAAAAACGCGAGTGCCCCTGGGCTCTCCTTTATCATCCACCACACATGCCGCATTATCATCAAAACGAATATAGGAACCATCGGTCCGACGCCGCTCTTTCCGGGTACGCACCACAACAGCCCTAACCACATCGCCCTTCTTGATCGCGGCCGTAGGCAGTGCCACCTTTACTGAGCACACAATGATATCCCCCAGGGTCGCATAGCGTCTGGAGCTGCCTCCCAACACTTTGAAGCACATTAATTTTCGAGCGCCCGAATTGTCCGCAACATTCAAAATGGATCTTTCTTGAATCATCCCTCACTTGCCTCCCGTAGGCGCGCGATAAGTCTTTGCGCGCCAAATCTCTGAGGCAGTCCGCTATTGAGCCGCGAAAGCATATCTACTAAACCGGTGGAAACAAGATCCTTGGATAGCGTGAACTTGAGACGGGAGGACAAGTGAGGGATCATTTAGCTTTCTGCACCACTCTCACCAATCTCCAACGCTTTAAGCGAGACATGGGTCTGGCGCTGACAATTTCCACCAAATCTCCCAGGTGAGACTCATTCCCCTCGTCATGAACATAAAACTTGCTGTGCTTAGTGATAACCTTGTCATAAAAAGGATGCCGAACTCGCCGCGCCACAGAAATCACCCGCGTCTTCTGCATTTTGTCAGACTCTACCACTCCGACAAAAGATTTTCGTTCCTTGCGGCTCACCTTAGGTGCCTCTCCCATAAATTAATCTTGCTTCCCCTGAGTTTCTTTCGTGTCCACCCGAACCGTCTTCTGATGGATCAACGTCTTTAAAAGAGCAATTTTCCGCCGAAGGCCGCGCAATTCCAGCGGGTTAGGCAAAGAGGCCATTCGATGTTTGAACCGAATCTGAAACCGTTTTTCTGA
>JACQJM010000184.1 GCA_016205045.1 Elusimicrobiota bacterium
ACTCTAAGATAATTCGATAGTCTTCCCAGGTCATCCCGGGATCCGGCTGAATTTTGATGGCTCGGTGGACATTTCTTTCAATGCTCTCTTGGTTTTTTTTCATGGCATCCGCCAAAATGGGGTGGAGTAAAACCCGAATGTTTCCCCCGGGACGATCCCCTGTTAACTCGCGAATTTCTCTCTGGATCTTGATCCGCATGCTGTCTACGGATAGAACGCGTCCGGAGCCTTTGCACTCGGGACACTCTTCTGTCAACAATGTAACCGTGGACTCTCTCTTGCGTTCTCGTGTCATCTCCACCAGACCCAAGCGCGTGATGGGTAAAATACGAATTTTGGCGCGGTCTCTTTTAAGCGCGTGCGCCAATGCGTCCATCACCCGTTGACGGTTGGAAGCCCTTTTCATATCAATGAAATCAATAACCACGATTCCCCCAATATTGCGAAGGCGTAGTTGATGAGCAATCTCCTGAGCCGCTTCAATATTGGTTTGGGTAACGGTATCTTCTTGAGATTTGGAGCCCGTGTAACGTCCAGTATTTACATCGATGGCGCATAAGGATTCCGCCTCCTGAATGATAATGGTTCCCCCGTTGGGCAGCTCCAGCTTCGTGGCCCTAAGCCTTTCGATTTCTCTTTCTACCCCGAATGCCTTGAAAATGGGAGTTTTACCATCATAATAACGCACCTTATCCTTTAGTTCTGGGGAAAGCTTATCCACAAAATCGATCACGTTGTGATGATGCTCTCTAGAATCCAGCAAATAGATTTTAACATCAGAGGTCAATATATCTCGGGCCACCTGCAAGGAGAGGTCCAGGTCTTTGTGGAGCAAATAGGGTCCCTTGTTGGTCTCAAATTTCTTATGGACCGATTCCCAAAGCCGGGATAGATACTTAGTTTCTCTCTCCAATTCCTCTTCGCTGGCTCCCTCCGCCTCCGTGCGAACCACTAAACCTTTTTTGTTTAAGTAGGTAGCCACTAAGCGCTCCATCACACTGGACAAGCGATTTCTTTCCTTGGCATCAGCAATCTGTTTGGAAATTCCGATAGATTCTTGGAATGGGGTAAACACCAAATACCGTCCCGGCAAGGCCACATCCATTGTGATTTTCATTCCCTTGGTTCCGATGGCCTCCTTGGCCACCTGCACCATGATCTCCTGGCCCCTTTTCAAAATATGGTCAATAGGAGATCGGTTTCCTCCCAACACATCCGAAATATAAAGATAGGCGTTTTTCTCATAACCGATGTTTGCAAAAGCAGATGAAATGCCTGGGAGAACGTTCTCCACGACTCCTTTATAAATATTCCCTACGATATTTTGCTCCCCTCGCCTTTCCCACAAAAGCTCGATAAGCCTTGAATCTTCCAAAATGGCGATTCTGGTCTCTTCAAACGAAACATTGGCAAGGATCTCTCGTTGCATAGTCACTCCTCAGAACAAAAAGTTGTCATGGCAGTAAAAACTGCCCCGGAGTTACTTCTGAAAAAAGATCTTTTCTCAACACCTTAAAAGAACCAGATTCCAGACCCAATCCCAGGGCCACAATGCGTTCCGGCTTGACAGTTTTATGCGGACCAAATCGAATCATCAAGCGCACCTCATCATTTTCTCCCAAAGACATTCTAATGATCAGATCCTTAAGATCCACGGTTTCGCAAACTCCGCTAGGCTTTACCTTTTCAATACAAATCTTATCCTGTTTTAGAAAATCTTTCAGGATTTGCTTAGATGCCTCCCCAAAGGATCCCTTAATTCCATAATCTGCCACATTCAGCACAGATTCTAGGGACGGGAAAAAAAGTGGCACCTTGCGATGAGCGAGAAGCTTATACCCTTGCGGCAAAACGGGGCTTAGCGTTTCAGGGACTCTTTCCAAGGCCACCTGATTAACCAAGAAGAGATCCAAATATTCCGCCAAGCTCTCGTGCCCCACGGATATGGCCGGGCCGAAGGAAAGCTTAGGAGAACCAGAAAAGCCGGCTTTTTTGACGGCCGTTCTCAGAGCGCGTATCTGCTCCAGATGAGACAATTGTCTGGCCTGCCCCAGCCTCGCCAATCTCAGCCTTAGCCGCGTCCTGGTTTCGCGTTGAGGTTCAAAGTGAGCACGGGTAAGGTCACTTTGAGATCTAAGCAATGGTGTATCTCCTGGAGTGAATGGATTCCACGATTCCCACGGACCACAAAGACATCACCAAATTAGATCCCCCATAAGAAACAAAAGGCAGTGGAACACCCGCGACGGGAACAATTCCCACCGACATGCCTGCATTAATAAAAAGATAGCAAGCGAACATCGCCCCGATTCCACAGGCCACTAAATAACCGAATCGATCCTGGGCCACTCGTGCCGCATTAAAAATTCTGCCCAATAAGAGCAGATAAAGTCCCAACACCGCCAGGGTTCCCAGCAGGCCCATTTCCTCCCCTACCACTGCCAAAATAAAGTCTGTGTGCCTTTCAGGCACGAACCCCAACTGAGACTGCGTTCCAGAAAAAATTCCTTTTCCAGTCACCCCTCCTGATCCAATGGCAATGCGCGCCTGGAGCAGATTATACCCCGCCCCGCGCGGATCCACCGCAGGATCTAAAAAAGTGACCAGTCGACTTCTCTGATATCCTTTTATTTGGCTTTCCATGATATTACCCGCCATAAGCCCGACAAGAATGATCGTGGCTAATGCTACGAAATAGACCGCAGGAATCGGGATCCCAAGTCGAGCACACACCCACCATGCGACAAAAAAGAAAACCACTATTCCCACGCAAGTGATGACCAAGGTCACGTTGAGGTGAGAAAGTTCCATAAAGAATCTAATCAGCGCGCTGGATTCGAGCCAGTCCGTCCGTATGGAAAAAAATGTCCATGCCACCGTCAAGAGAAAACTGAGTAATCCGCATCCCAGAAGAAACCCCAAATACAGTCCGTGGGCGCCCGCACAAAAGAGTACGGCGGTAATGGCGGGAAATAAAACCAATGTGGAAGAAAGATCTGGTTCTTTAAGTATTAAGAATAACACGGGCAGCACTAACCCGATTGCGTAAACAATGGCTCCTAGGGTTTTAATCTTATGGGCACGCCGATTCAAGAAAGCGGACAAACACAGAATCATACAAACACGGGCTACTTCTGAAGGTTGGAAGGAGAAAAAAGGAAGCTTAAACCACCCTCTGGTTCCGCGCAACATTTCTCCTGAGATTAGCACCCCTATCAGCAGCGCTACAGAAATGGCGTATAATATTTTCCACTGCTCATCATAGATTTGATAGGGCAGCCACATCCCAATCAAAAAAACAATTACTCCCAACCCTATTCCTAAAAAATGTCGGTGGATAATCTGGGCATGATAAGGAAGCGGCACTGCTGCTGAAAAGATCGCCAAGGTCCCCAACACTAAAAGACCGGCCACGGCCCCAATCAAAAACCAATCGATATGTCTTCGACGTTGTTCCGCCCGTCCTAGGCCTCCATAGCCAAAAATCACTCTTGTTCTCCATTTTTAGGTGGAACCTCTTTGGGGAGAGATCCTTCAGGTGGCCTATCATTGGGCTTTAAGGCCACCTCTATAATTTTTTTTGCGATGGGGACCGCCGCTGTCGCCCCATGCCCCCCATGTTCTACTAAAACCGAAAGCGCCAGACTGGGCGGTTTTCCTGGCAGCCCGGCATAGGCCACGAACCATGCGTGATCTTCACCATGGGGATTCTGGGCCGTTCCTGTTTTTCCTCCTATCTTTATTCCAGAAACATGCCCACTCCTTGCCGTTCCGTCCTGCACTACTTGAATCAACGCTTGATGCAAAAGATCCCAAGTTTCCGGTTTTAAATTCACGGTGCCGGATAGTTCGGGCTTGCGCTGATAAATGTCATGCCCATCCTGAGAGATCACCTTTTCTACAAACTGAGGTTTCCAAATACTGCCCCCGTTGGCCACAGTAGAAATCAGGCTGGCCATCTGAATGGGGGTTACCAGGAGCTCCCCCTGCCCTATCGAGAGATTCACTGTGTCTCCCTGGTACCAATCTCCTCCATGGGCCTTTCGCCTTGCCCGTTCCCCCGGTCCAGAAATCAAGCCCTTCTTTTCTCCCGGCAAAGAAAATCGCTCGTCCTCTTTACGATTGGATCCCATGGTCAGCATCCCTAGATGGAACTTTCTTTCATATTGCTCAATCAGGTCCGCCCCCGTTTTTAGTCCAAACTGGTAAAAATAAACATCGCAGGAATGGGCAAAACCGGGCAGAAAATCTAGAAGTTTATGGCCCTTTTTATCCCAACACAAAAAAGTCCGTGGACCCAGTTGAAAATACCCGGGACAAAAAAATTTTTCTGCCGAAAATATTTTTTGTTCGTTGAATCCGGCCGCGGCCACCACAATTTTGAAGATAGAGCCGGGAGGAAAAGTGCCTTGGGCCGCCAAATTAAATTCGGGAAGGGATTTTAGTCGCGCAGACACTTCTTCATCTTGAGGAATCATAAATAGATTAGGATCGAAGTCGGGAACAGAGGCCATGGCTAAAATAGCCCCCGTCTGAGGGTCAAGCACCACCACGGCCCCCGTGCGACTATGGGAAGCACGCAAAGCCTCTTCGGCCGCTCTTTGCAGTTTGCTGTCAATCGTAAGAGCAATGTCCATGCCGGGTTTCCAGTCCATCTGTTGGAGTATGCCCTGCAATTTACCATGAGCATCTACTTCCAAAAGAATACCCCCATCTCGCCCTCGCAATTCTCGTTCAAACAGTTTTTCTAACCCTGCCTTTCCAATACGAGAGTCCTTCCGATACTCCCCTCTATCCCGGAGACGCAACCACGTTTTAGAATCAATGGATCCCAAATAACCAATCAGATGACTGGCCAGGCTTCCATAAGGATAATACCGACGCGCTTCCACCACTAAATCTACGCCTGGATAAAGTGTCCGGAGCTCTGCCAGGTTAAACATGGTTTTGGGGGGCAAGTTTTCCGCCAGACGTACGGGCGAACCAGTTTCAAATGCCACCTGAAGCTCCCGTAAAAGTTCTTCGTCTGTCTTTTTTAAATAGGGGGCCATGTCTTTGGCTAAGCGGGATAAGTAGGTCTGATTCTTGGTCAAACTAGGAAGAAAAACCAGGCTGAATGCAGGACGGTTAGTGGCCAGCAGATTTCCAGTCCGATCAAAAACCCTTCCGCGGGGAGCTGTTTGAATGATGGTTTGTGTGCGGTTGCGTTCCGCTGCTTTAGCATAATAGGAATGGCGAATCACCTGCAGATCCACAAACCTCAAGGCCAATAATCCCATCATGAGATAGACCCCAGCCGAGAGTTGATTAAGTCGATCAAAAGAGAGTTCGTGTCTCATCCTGTAGCTCTCTCTGTCCAATCAATGAGATAGAATACAAACGGAGCCAAACAGGCATTCATAATAGGAACGAACACAAAGGCCCACCATCCCCACCACAGAAATTCCCGCAAGAACATTAACCCCAGCAAGTGATAAAGAAGAGAATAAATAATAGAGAGGACCCAAACCGCCAACACCTGAGGAGGAAGGCTCGCCACATCCACCTGGCGGCGAAGCCTGCCCACCAAAAAGCCCATCAAACTGAGAAGAAGGGCATGGGCCCCAAACAGATGAACTCCCAACGTGTCTAAAAACAACCCCCAGAAAAACCCCATCCCCTGACCCATCTCCGGTCCTCGGTAAGCCGCTACGGCCACGGTCAACACCAATAGACATTGCGGGGCTAATCCCCCAATGGATAAATAGGTGGACCACCACCATTGCAGCACCAGTGCTCCCACAAATAAAACTGGCCAGAAGATGTATTTCATGGTGAGACTGACTCCGTTCCGCTCTTCAACTCATCCCCTCTTCCTCCCAAGGGAAGCGGGGGAGGCGGCCTGGGTCCCATGCGTTTAATAATAAAAACTTCTTTGAGCTTTTCTAGTGATACCGTAGGTTTTATTTCCAGCACCTGAAAGGTGAGAAAAGGATCTCGTGGAAGGACGCGGAAAACTCTTCCAATAGAGATATCTTGGGGGAACACAGCGCTTGTGGGGGAGACCAAAACCTCTTGACCCATCTTAAATTGAGCATCCAAAGGAAGATAGTTTAACCGAAGGAGCGCACCTCCCTTGCCTTCAATCAATCCCTCCCAATGCGTCTCCTTTAAATAAGCCGCGACCGAAGAAAGTTCATCTGTCACCAGCAAAAGCTTAGAGACGTTAGGCCGCACCTCAACAATACGCCCAATCAGGCTTGCTCGATTTTCCTCCACGGCCAGAACAGAAGCATTGAGTACCACCCCATTCTCAGCACCACGATTGACCAACACCGAACGATACCAACGAATCGGATCTCTTTCCATCACCTGAGCCCAAATTCCAGCGTGATGAAGTCGTGGTTGGAATCCCAACAATTTTCGGTAGCGATCATTCTCTTCCAAGGCGCCTTCCAACTCGGCCCTGAGAAGATCTTTTTGTTTGAGCTCTTCCTTAAGCTGACGATTTTCTTGGTCGGTGCGAAGCAGACCCAAAAAGTTTGCGGGAACACTGCGAAGGTACTTCGTAGATTCCTCCCCTCGAAGAATCGGTGGATAGAAACCATAAGCCAAGAGCAGCCGCACCATCTGGACCGGTTGGCTCAGGGGCATGAGAAGACAGATCAGAGAAAAACTGGTGAACCCAAAGAGAAAGATGTTGGAAAGACGCTTTTCCCTTTGCATAAAAGTTTAAAAACACTATTCTGAATGTCGGGCTAGGCGGGCTGGAGAAGAAAAAGAAGGAGGCTAAGATCGGTAACGATAGGAGGTGACAAAATCAGGGCGGGCGTGTTTGATGTGATCTAATTCCTCTAAAAATTTACCACATCCCAAGGCCACACAACTTAAAGGATCCGCTGAACGATGTACCGGCAACTCGGTTTCCTGTCGTATCAGATCCGGCAATCCACGCAGAAGCGATCCCCCCCCCGCCATGACCATTCCCCTATCTACTAAATCTGCCGCCAACTCCGCAGGTGTTTCCTCCAGAGTCGCCTTAATCACATCCAAAATGAGCTGAATGGGCTCCATCAAGGCCTGCCGAATTTCTTCGGAAGTAATTAACACGGTTTTAGGTAACCCAGTAGCTTGATCTCGGCCCTTAACCTCCATGGTATTCTCTTCCTTGAGAGGAAAAGCTGAGCCAATCTGAATTTTGACATCTTCTGCGGTAGTCTCCCCTACAATCAAATTATATTTGCGTCTAAAATATTGAACAATACACTCGTCCATTTCGTTGCCGGCCACATCCAGGGACCTAGAAACCACCATGCCCCCCAATGAGATAACGGCGACCTCGGTGGTTCCTCCCCCGATGTCTACAATCATATTGGCATGCGGTTCGGAAATGGGAAGATCAGCCCCGATGGCGGCCGCCATGGGTTCCTCAATCAGATACACCTCGCGAGCGCCTGCTTGTTCCGCAGACTCTTGAACAGCCCGGCGCTCCACCTCCGTAATCCCGGAAGGGATACCGATGACAATGCGTGGGTGAAGAAGACCTCTGCGGTTGTGAACTTTCCGAATAAAGTATTTGATCATTTCCTGGGTGACTTCGAAATCAGCAATGACACCATTTTTTAGAGGTCGGATGGCAACAATATTGGCAGGGGTCCTTCCCAGCATCTGCTTTGCTTCTGCCCCCACGGCGAGTACTTTACGGGTTTCGCGATCTATAGCGACTACGGAGGGTTCTCTTAAAATGATCCCGTGGTTTTTGACATAGACCAGAGTGTTCGCGGTTCCTAAATCAATGCCCATGTCATTGGAAAATAGACTACAAAGATAGTCCCAGGCCCCCGCCATTTAGACCACCAATTGAACAAGTCCCATTTCTGCGTTGTCTCCCTGACGTCTATCTAAACGATACAAGCGGGTGAAACCTCCTGCACGATCTTTATATCGGGGGACTAACACCTCAAAAAGCTTCTGGGTCCCTGTTTTATTTCTTAAAATGCGCCGCACCTCGCGATGATTTCCCTGACAAGCCAGGCTGATGAGATGATCGGTTGTCCGACGCAACTCCTTTGCCTTGGGCAGCGTAGTGCGCACGCGTTCCTGCAAGAGAAGCCCAGTAGCCATATTGGCCAACATTCTCCTCCGATGCGCTCCTGTCTTAGAAAGCTTTCTCCCGCCAGAATTCTTGATCATAGGTCGTGAAACGTTAGACGTGAAACGTTAGACGCTAAACCGATAAACTGCGATACCGTCATTTTACATCTATTCATCGCACTTGTACACCTCGCGTCTTGCGTCTTGTATCTCACGTTTTATGCTAAACCTGCATTCCCAGAGAGAATCCCATGTCTTTAAGTCTATCTTTGATTTCATCCAAAGATTTTTTACCAAAATTCTTAACGGCTAAAAGCTCTTCTTCTTTTTTTTGGACCAAGTCTCTCACGGTTCTGATGCGAGCCACCTTCAAACAATTAGCCGCACGCGAGGAGAGCTCGATCATTTCTACCGGCTGGTCCAAAAGCTCCTTTAGCTTAGTGTCCAGAGTCGATGATCCGGCCAAAAGACCCATGCCGTTCTCTGGCAAGCCTTCTCCACCCATCTCTTGTGCCGCGGGGGGTTCGACCTGAACTTCTTCTACAGGAATGAAAATATCTAGGGATTCCCGAAGAAGTTTAGCCGCTTTCGAGAGAGCTTCGCGAGGTTTCAAAGACCCATCTGTCCACATTTCTAAAACCAAGCGATCATAGTCCGTGATTTGACCGACTCGGGCATTCTCCACATCGTAATGCACTTTTACCAAGGGAGAAAATAAAGCATCCACCGGAAGGAATCCGGACGGCCAATGGGACTGTGCTCGGATCTCTTCCGCGGGGACATACCCACGTCCACGAGAAATTTCGATCTCCATTTCCAGCTTTCCCCCTGCTTCCATGTTGGCGATGACCAAATCCGGCGTTACGATCTCGATGTTGGCATTCTCTTGAATCTGGCTGGCCTTGACTGGACCTTCTTTTTTTATGGAAAGGTAGACCGTTTCCGGGCCATTGGAAAATAGCCTCACGCGAAGTTTTTTGAGGTTGAGAAGAATGTTGATGACATCTTCCCGCACTCCATTGAGAGTGCTATATTCATGCTTAGCCCCTTCAATCCTCACTCCCGTGACCGCCGCCCCATCTAAACTTGAAAGCAGCACGCGCCTAAGAGAATTGCCGACCGTATGACCATATCCTCTCTCATAGGGCTCTGCAACGAATTTTCCGTAAGAATCTGTATGGGCTTTCTCATCCCAATTCAACTTCTGCGGTAATACTAACTCTTTGTAAGCGACGGCCATTGAATCCTCCGGTTTTTGTTACAAGTGCGGGGAAATGCCAAATTTTCCCCTCGCTACTTGGAATAATACTCTACCACCAGCTGCTCTTGGATCGGGAACGAAATTTCTTCCCGTGTCGGCATTCTCAGAAGTTTACCCGAGAGTTCCCCTGCATTAAATTCTAGAAAGCCCGGACGTATACCGCGCTTCTCGGTGGCTTCCAATCCCAGTTTTACGGCAAGATTTTCTTTGAGTTTTGGATTTAAGGAAACTTGATCTCCCGGCTTGATCCCATAAGAAGGAATATTTAGCGCTTTTCCATTGACTCGCACATGCCCATGAAGCACCAGCTGTCGGGCGGTCTTCAAGGATAAACAAAAACCCAAACGTTTCACCACATTATCCAAACGAAGCTCCAAATACTGAAGAAGAGCCTCTCCGGTTTTCCCCGTGGCCTTAGAAGCTTTCTCAAACAGAAGTTCAAAAGGACGTTCCGTCATGGAAGCCATGCGCCGCAGCTTTTGCTTCTCTCTAAGACGAACTGCATATTCCGACATCTTACCGCGCTGCGGGCGCGCAGCTCCCGGCGGCGTGCTTCTTTTTTCAAGAATGCATTTGGTAAAGCACTTATCTCCTTTAAGAAATAATTTGGTTTGTTCACGACGACATAATTTACAAACAGGTCCAATATATCTAGCCATTAGTTTTTACTCCTGAAATCGTAAAAACTAGTTCTAAGTGTCAGGGTTCTAGGTTCTAGGTTATCAAGGAAACTCCTTAAAAAACTTCGAACTTCGAACTTCGAACTTCGAACTGGTTTCATTTATACTCTTCTCAACTTTGGCGGACGACAACCGTTGTGCGGCAAAGGGGTAATGTCTTTAATAGACACAATATGAAGTCCTGCCGATTGTAGCGCTCGAATAGCCGTCTCACGACCCGGTCCCGGCCCATTGACAAATACAGCCACCTGTTTAACTCCCGCTTCAATGGCTTTTCGCGCCACATTGCTCGAGGCCACCTGAGCGGCAAAGGGTGTTCCTTTCTTAGTTCCCTTAAACCCGCTAGACCCCGCAGAGGCCCAGGCCAAAACGTCTCCGCGCTCATCAGTAATGCTGACAATCGTATTGTTGAAAGAGGAAAGGATTTGCACCTTCGCAAAAGTAATCGTTCTCCAGGACCTCTTTTTAGGCGCTCCTCGGGGAGCGGATCTGGGTGCCCCCGACGCTGCATCGGGAGACTGCCCGCTCGGCACATTTTTAGAGCCGGGCCTTGAAGCTTCTTGTTTCTTTTCATCAACCATTTTTTCCTCTTCCTTATCTCGCTTCTATTTTTTGGCCTCAGGAGCCTTCCCTGCGGGCGCGGCTACTGCTGCCGGTTTTTTACCCGGAGAACCCGAACCCACCGTCCTACGGCGACCTCGACGTGTTCTTGCGTTCGTTTTAGTTCTCTGACCACGCACGGGAAGATTGCGACGATGCCTTAACCCTCGATAAGAGTTGATATCGATGTAGCGTCGCACATTTTGTTGAATTTCCCGACGAAGTTCTCCCTCTACTTTATACTCTTTAGACAACGTTGCATTCAAAAGACCCACCTGGGCCTCACTAAGATCTTTGACTCGTGTGCCAGGATTAATCTGAGAACCCAGCTTTTCTAAAATCTGCTTAGCCAAAGGTCTTCCGATCCCATAGACGTATCCTAGGGCGATATCAATTCTTTTGCTCTTGGGCAAATCTACTCCAGCAACTCGTGCCATATTAGTTTTTACTCCTTAAAGTCGTAAAAACTAGTTCTAGGTGCAAAGTTCTAAGTTCTAAGTCATTAAGGAAACTCCTTAAAAAACTTCGAACTTCCCTGCCCGTCCGGCAGGCGGGGAACTTCGAACTTCGAACTGGTTTTACCATCATCCCTGTCTCTGCTTATGCCGAGCATTAGAGCACAGCACTCGCAACACCCTGCGCCTTTTGATGACTTTACATTTCTGACAAATAGGTTTGACTGAGGCTCTTACTTTCATCCCACCACCTCCATGGGCACACAATCAGTGTGCCCCAAATTGATCAACGCTTCGCATGGAGGTGGTGGGATCATCTCATTTCTCTCTATACACAATCCTTCCTCGACTCAAATCATACGGAGAAAGCTCCAGGCGAACCTTGTCTCCGGGGAGAATTTTAATGTAGTGCATTCTCATTTTTCCTGAAATGTGCGCCAAAACTATTTTGCCTCCCGGAATCTCCACCCGAAACATGGCATTGGGCAACGCCTCTTTAATAATCCCTTCTAGTTCGATTTTATCGTTATTGCTCACCCCACCACCCCATTAAACGTAAGATGTGCGACGTAAAACACTAACTTAGGAGAAATTAGAAGTTGCAGAAAACTTTTCACGTCTAACGTTTCACGTTTCACAAAATTGTGAGAATTTCATGCCCTTGTTTAGTCACCACCACCGTATGTTCAAAATGTGCAGAGCGGCTTCCATCCTTGGTCACCGCAGTCCAACCATCTTCTAAAACTCGCACCTCGGGCCCGCCCAAATTGACCATGGGCTCAATGGCTATTGTCATGCCCGTTTGAAGCCGGGGACCGGCGTGAGGCGATCCGTGGTTGGGAATGGCGGGATCTTCGTGAAGATTCCTTCCTATTCCATGACCAACAAACTCGCGGACCACAGACATCTTTTGTGCCTCTATCCAGCGCTGAACCGCGTAAGAAATATCTCCTACTCTCTGATCGGGGCGCACCTGTTCAATCCCCAGGCTGAGCGCCTGCTTAGTTACCTCTAGCAACCGCTGAGAGTTTGTAGGAAAAGCACCCACCCCCACCGTCACGGCCGCATCCGCATAAAAACCGCGGACAATAGCACCCAAATCTAGCCCTATGATGTCTCCCGTCTTCAACACTTTTTCCCTTCGAGGAATACCGTGAACCACTTCTTCGTTCACCGAAGCACACAAGGTGCAAGGAAACCCCCGATAATTCAAGAAAGCTGGTTTCGCCTTACGCTTTAATATCTCGGCATGGGCAATGCGATCCAAGTCCTCCGTGGTTACTCCCGGCGTCGCCGCTCGAGTTAACAGATCCAACACTTCGGCCACTACCCGGCCCGCCTCCCTCATCCATCCAATCTCTTGGACACTTTTTAAATCGATAGCGACCGCTGCCATAGACATTCGCTTAAGGAACCGTTTCCTCAACAATTTTAAAAATAATAGAGGATACCTGTTCGGGGGTTTGGGCGGCATCCACCTCGTAAAAAGCTTGGTTGGATTTATAATAGGCCACCAAGGGATCCGTCAAATCATTATAAACCATAAGTCTTTTCTGGACCGTTCCAGGCATATCGTCGTCACGCTGGATTAAGGTCCCACCGCACACATCACAAATTCCAGGGGCTTTCGGAGGATGGCTGACCAGATTATAAACTTCTCCACAAGCCTTACATTGACGACGAGCAGAGAGCCGCTGTATTACCGCCGCTTCACCCAATCGCATATAAATGACCGCATCAATCGAAAGGTGCGATGTGAGTAGAAAAGCATCCAAAGCCTGCGCCTGCTCCAAAGTTCTGGGAAATCCATCTAACAGAAACCCATTGGGAGAGTTTTGGAGCCGGGCAGAAACCAACTCCACCACCACTGCATCCGGGACCAATCTACCGGAATTGACATACTGTTCAACTTTTTTTCCCAAATCTGTTTTATGAGCCATCTCATCTCTAAAAATATTCCCTGTGGATATATGGGTCATGTGATATTTCTGAGTCAGAATCTTGGCCTGCGTTCCTTTCCCGGCTCCAGGACAGCCCAACAAGATAATATTCATGAGACTAGGGTTTCGAGACTGGAGACTCGTTACAGCCAGTCCCTAACCACCAGCCCCTAATCCCTATCATTAAGCCCCGACATTAAACCAGCGGCCTTTAATTTGCCCCTTTTTCAAAAAACCTTCATAATGTCTCATGATGAGATGGGCTTCCAACTGCCCCACGGTGTCTAGCGCCACCCCCACCACAATCAATACCGCTGTTCCACCAAAAAAGAAAGGGGCATTGAAGTACTGCCGGAGAGCATCTGGCAAGACCGCCAATAAAGCCACAAAAAGAGCGCCTCCCAGCGTAATTCTCTCAAGCACCCATTGGATATATTGTGCAGTAGGTTCTCCTGGTCGAATCCCCGGAATAAATCCTCCCCACTTTTTCATGTTTTCTGCCAAGTCGTGAGGATTGATGGATACGGAATTATAGAAGTAGCAAAAGAAAATTATGAGCGCCATGTATACGAGCTGATAGAGCCAATTTCCACTACTCCAAAAAGTCATCATCTTCTGCGCCCAAGGAGCAGAGGGGTTGAACTGAATGACGGTCATGGGAACCGCCAGAAGAGAGACCGCAAAAATAACCGCGATAACCCCTGACTGGTCCACCTTCAACGGCAAGAATGTGGAAGCCCCCCCATACATCTTGCGCCCCACCACACGCTTGGCGTACTGAACGGGAATTTTCCTCTGCGCTGTTTCTACCCAAACCACGCAAGCTACCACCAAACACACAAAAGCCAACAAGATCAAGGCTTGAACCAGGCTGGTCTGTTCATTCTTAATCAATTCCACCATGCCCATCACGGCACTAGGCAAACGATCTACAATTCCCGCAAAAATAATCAAAGAAATACCGTTCCCAATACC
>JACQJM010000185.1 GCA_016205045.1 Elusimicrobiota bacterium
ACCTGCTTTCGAGGCGAAACAGCCGAAAGCCTGCGGTGTCCTTCGACTCCACTCAGGATGGTGAGCAAAAGTCGAATCCAGATGGCGAGCCTGTCGAACCACAGCCCGGAATGGGGGTTTCGGGCAGGAAAGAGCGACCCATAAAAGTATTTTAGTTTCATGCCTAGAATTAGGTTAAGCTAGGAGTATAGTGTTTTACTTTAAACAACGAAGTATTGTCAAGATTTATGGAATTTGATATACTGAAAATCTAATGGCTTACGAAGCTATTCTCATTCTCAATTCCCAGCTTTCAGATGATCAAGTCGGGGAGTTTGTAGAAAAGACCAAGAAATTCATCGCCAAAGAAGGCGGAGAAGTGTCCGCAGAAGATCGTTTGGGTCGGCGCAAGTTGGGCTACCCTATTGGACGTGCCAGGGAAGGTTTTTATACCTACCTCAAGTTTCAGGCGCCCGCTCCTGCCTTAAGCCGCTTGAATCATCATTTCAAGATATCTGATTCTGTGATAAGGTCTTTTATCGTGAAGGTAAAAGAAAATGCGGGGGTAAAAAAATCATGATGAGGGGACTCGAACCATGACAGGACTTAAACTTCCGGAACAGAATCAGGTCCTGTTAATTGGTCGGTTGACCCAGGACCCCGAACTTCGTTTTACCAATAACCACACTCCCGTTTGCAGCTTTCGTTTAGCTATGAATCGCCGTTACAAAGATACCTCCAGCGGGGAATGGAAAGAAGAGGCCACTTTTGTTCCCATCGTGGTGTGGCGCAACGCGGCGGAACGCTGCAAGGAAAAATTGAAAAAAGGCAGCCCTGTTCAAGTGGAAGGCCGGTTGCGCAGCCGTGAGTATGAGGATAAGACAGGGCAGAAAAGGGGAGTTCTGGAAGTAGAGGCGCGACGCATCCAATTTTTAGCAGCGGCTTCCCCTTCGATAGAGTCGGGGACAGGCATGGTGGCGGAAGGCGCCGCTTCCGAATCCTCTGGGCAAACCGCTGATGCTGAGGAGGTACCGTTTTAATGATCAACGATACCCCTAACCCTGTTCCGCCGGTTCCATCTCCATCTCCGGAAACTTCGGCCCCAGCCGCAGCTCCAGTGGGTCCTGCGGGAGCGCCTCGCCGTCGAGGTTTTGTTCCTCGGCGCAAAGTGTGTCGATTTTGTGCGGAACAAGTGGCCCAGGTTGATTACAAGCAGGTTCCGATTATACGAACATTTGTGACGGATACAGGAAAAATCCTATCCAGCCGAATCACCGGAACGTGCTCTAAACATCAAAGACAGCTGGCACGGGCCATCAAGAGAAATCGCATCGTTGCTTTTTTACCTTTCTCGTCTTTTTAATCTTCAGCGCAGTCCAGCTTAGGGGGGCCGTAAGGAATGAAAGTTATTCTTAAATCCGATGTTGAGAAGTTAGGAAATCAAGGGGAAGTTAAAGACGTTCGTCCCGGCTTTGCTCGAAACTATTTAATCCCCAATAAGTTGGCCCACTTGGCCACCCCAGCCGCTTTGAAAACCTGGGAAAAGGGCGAAGCCAAGAGAAAAGCGCAGAAAGATCAGGACATGCAGACCCTGCGGACTCTGGCCGAAAAACTCCGCGCTGTTTCTCTTTCTTTCAGTCGTCCTTTAGGAGAGCAGGGAAAGCTATTTGGGTCCGTGGGAAAATCAGATATCGCTAAAAGTCTTAAGGCTGCGGGTTACGAAGTTCCTAAAGAATCGGTTGTTTTGGGGTCCACCCTAAGAACCGTGGGTGATTTCGAGGTTGAGCTTAAGTTGGGCCACGGTATTTCTTCCAAAATTAAGGTTGTAGTCTCAGCCCGCAGTTAATACAAGGGTCTAGAGACTGGAGGCTTGGGACTAGTTAAAGAATGAAATTTTTCCAACAAGCCCCTAGACCCTAACCCCCAGCCCCTGTCTTAATATATGTCCACCGCGTTAGCCGACCGTGTCCCCCCTCATTCCGTAGAAGCTGAAATGGCGGTGTTGGGTTCCATGCTCATCGAGAGAGAAGCGATCGATCGCGCTCTAGATGTTTTGGAGCCTAAACATTTCTACCACGATGCCCATCGAAAGATTTTTGAGGGTATTTCCCGTCTCTACCAGCAAAATAAAGCTGTGGATATGGTGACGTTGACCGAAGAATTACAAAAATCCAAAGACCTGGGAAATGTAGGGGGACCCACGTATTTGGCGGAGATCATCCACAAGGTTTCTACGGCGGCTCACATTCAACATTATGCGGACATTGT
This sequence comes from Elusimicrobiota bacterium, assembly GCA_016205045.1. Lineage (GTDB taxonomy): Bacteria > Elusimicrobiota > Elusimicrobia > JACQJN01 > JACQJN01 > JACQJM01. The sequence continues at coordinate 2,248 of JACQJM010000185.1, forward strand.
TCTCCAAAAGGGCATTTTGAGAGAACTCATCCATGCCGCCACACAAATTGTTGAACGTTCTTACACAGAACAAAGAGAGGCCACGGTAATCCTAGATGAAGCCGAAGCGGTTATCTTGAGTATTTCTCAAAAACAGGCGGTACAAGGCTTTGTTCAGGCTTCCAAGATAGCTCACGAGGTCATTGAGAATATAGAGGCGTTGCACCAGAAGAAAGCAATGGTCACGGGAGTGCCCACGGGATTTACGGACTTGGATCGGGTGACCGGGGGGCTTCAAAAATCTGATTTGGTGATTTTGGCGGCCAGACCCAGTCAGGGAAAAACCGCTTTGGCTTTAAACATTGCCGGCTATGCGGCCATCGAAAAAAATATTCCGGTCGCTGTTTTTTCCCTGGAAATGAATAAGCAATCCATTGTCACCCGCTTTATTTGTAGTCAGGTGGGGGCTAATCTGGCGGAGATCCGGAGAGGGTATTTTAAAAGAGATTTGTGGCCTCAACTGACCTCCGCGGGAGCCCGATTGGAGTCCGCTCCTCTCTACATCGATGATACCCCGGGTTTATCCATTTTGGATGCCCGGACTCGTGCCCGAAGGCTGGCTTCAGAGATCAAATCCCAGGGGAAGGATTTGGGATTGATCATCATTGATTATCTGCAGATGATGCGGGGGGCTCATTGGAGAGCGGAGAGTAGGGAACGAGAGGTGGCCGAAATTTCCCGCATGCTCAAAAATTTAGCTCGAGATCTCAATGTTCCTGTTTTGGCTCTTTCTCAGCTTTCGCGTCGTGTGGAGGAGAAAGGAAGGGAAGGCCGTCCTCAGCTTTCCGACCTTCGGGAAAGCGGTGCCTTGGAACAGGATGCCGATGTAGTGGCATTTATCTATCGCAGGGAAGTGTATGATCCCGAGAATGCGGAGGCTAAAGGCAAAGCGGAGATCATCATTGCTAAACAGAGAAACGGTCCTACCGATACCGTTCTTCTGCAGTTTATCCCGCACTCCACACGATTCGAGAATGCCTCTATGATGACAGAGGAAGCCTCCACCCCCGCATGACTTTCCCCAAAAATAATGTCAGCGATTTTTGAGGTTGGGTAGTTGACTAGAACCAGCCCCCCTGCCTCGCCGGCAGGCAGGCAACCCCCAACCCCTAGCCCCCATTTTTTCCGTCCCACCTGGATTGAAGTAGATCTGGAGTATATCTCCAAGAATCTTCACGCGCTCAAAAAGAAAATTCGTCCTCGCGTTAAAATTCTTTTTGTGGTCAAGGCCAATGGGTACGGCCATGGGGCGTTGCCTTTGGCGCATTTTGTCCAGAAGCAACGTCTGGCAGATTGGTTTGGTGTTTCTTCTCTGGAGGAGGGAATCGCACTGAGACAAATAGGGATCCGTTTGCCTATTCTAGTGTTGGGATCTCTCTATCCCTTTGCAAATTTCAAAGAAGCCCTTCACTTCCAGTTGACTCCTACCGTAGCCAGTTTGACAGCCGCCAAGGAACTGGAATCTGTGGCGCGCAAAATGAAGAGGCGTGCTTTCTGCCATGTGAAACTGGAAACCGGAATGGGCCGGATTGGAGTGCGGTGGCCGGCAGCCAAAGAGGTGGTGGAAAGAGCCTTAACATCGAAGAATCTTCAGTTGCAGGGGCTCTATACCCATCTGGCGTGTGCGGAGAGTAATCCCTCTTTTACTCAGGATCAACTGCATCAATTTAGCGAGGTGCTGGGACATCTGTCTCAAATTAAGATCCAAGTCCCTCTCAAGCATGTGGCGAACAGTTGCGGACTGCTTCGTTACCCCCAGAGCCATTGGGACATGGTTCGTCCAGGTTTGGCGGTCTATGGGTTGACGCAAGGTTTTTTGCCATGTTTGGCATTAAAAAGTAGAATTGTTTTTCTAAAGCAGGTGCCGGCGGGATATTCTGTGGGTTATGGTTCCACCTACCTAACCCGGAACCCCTCCAGGCTGGCGACACTGCCCGTTGGGTATGCAGATGGGTATTCGCGGCTTCTCTCGAATCGTGGATGCGTCTTGGTGGGCGGGAAACGCTGTCCTATCGTGGGTTCGGTCACCATGGACATGACCATGATTGATGTGACCGAGGTGCCTGAAGCTCGTGTAGGGGATGTAGTGGTTTTGGTGGGAACTCAGGGGAAAGAAAAGATCACGGTGGAAGAAATTGCCCAAAAAATGGGAACCCTTTCCTATGAGTTTGTTTGTGGTCTGAGTGCCCGTGTACCAAGAGTCTATATATGATCCAATCCGCTCTAGGGCTTTTTGGCGAGACATTGCTGGATCTTTCAGAAATTCTGGGAAAAACCGCTCTACTTGTTCGGTCTGTTTTCTTC